>JADZGG010000161.1 GCA_020854015.1 Flavobacteriales bacterium | reverse complement strand
TGCGGTACAGCATCACCTTCGGGTTGTCGAAGCGTACGAAGCGGTCGCCACTGAGGTCGAAGCGCGGTCGGTAGCAGCCCTCCAGCTTTCCCAGGATGGCCCCGGTCGCCGGGTCAAGGCGGATGAACTCGTTGCGGTCGTCGGCCTTCTTGCCGGTCCACACGATGAAGGCATCTCCGCGCATCTCGGTGAGCAGGCATTGGCCGGTGTTGGTGGCGTAGCTCAATTTCATTGAGGAATCCATCTGTGCGATGCCCTTCTCACCCTCTATCATGAACGCATCGCCGAAGGCATAGAGCCAGCGTGCCTTACCGATCACCTTGCTGCTGTATTCCGCTTGCTGCTCCACCTTGCCCGTTGCTGGGTCGAAGACATACAGGTTCTTCTCACCGCAGGCGTATATGCGACCGCCCTTGTTGAGGATGCTGCACTCGCTCTTCTTGAAGTTATCGGGCAATTCCATCGCCTCGGTGTTCCACTTCGCGGCACCAGTGCCTGCATCGTAGGCGCGCAAGCTGGTGCTTCCCTCGAAGGTGTATTCCACCTTGTAGGTGCCGTCGCCCACGCCACCGTTCGGACTCGGTATGAAGATCTCATTGCGCACCAGTCCACCGAAGCGGGCGATCAAGTTTCCACCTTCGAGTACGAGCTCCGATACGATGTCGTCGTTTCCCAATTTGTCTGCGGTCCAGATCACGGTGCCGGTGCTGAGGTCCAGCTTCTTGATGGCGCGCTCTCCTTTGCTGAAGTCACAGACGTACACCCCGTCCGCCGCAGGCAGCGGCATGGCGGCACGACCGATCACTTGCTTCGCCTTCAGACCCAAGCTGGTCTCGGTGTTATCGAAGGTGGTGCTCCACAAGACCTTGCCTGTGCCGAGGTCCAAACAGGTGATGCCCTCATACACCACGAACACCCGGTCGTGGCCCACGCTCACATCGAGGATCACTTCCCCATCGTCGGCGGGCAGCATATCGTAGATCATGTGCGCCACCACCTTGCCGGTAAAGTTGCTCGTCCAGCTATTGCCCCCATTGGCCTGTACAATGATATTCAGGTTCGTGCCGCCCATGGCACTCTTGATCTTCTTGTCGTCGTAGCTCAGCTTGATGATGGTCGCACTGGCCGCATCGAACACCTCGGTCTTGTTGATGCGTTTGGGCACGAAACCACTGCGCTTCAACGTACCCCGGTCCCTGTTGCGCGCCGCGAGCTGGCTCTCCGCCACCACCTGCCCGGTGCGGTAGTCCAAATAGTTGACCTCACGCGGTGCGTTCTTGTCCTTCTGGGTGATCACCTCGATGGTCTCCGTGTCGTGGTGCGCGATCCAATCCTCGCACTGCTTCACACCGTGCTTCTCCTTGAAGTTGTACTTCCACAAGGCTTTGCCCGTGGTTCCATCAAGCATCTCGATCTCCTCCATGTCCCCGGCTACGACATAGGCGAGGTCCGGCGAAACAGCGTTCCAGCGCGGGTCCACGGAGAACCTACCCTCCCACACCATGGGGAATTCCTTCTGCGCCCACAGTAAAGTCGGAACCAAGAGCATGAAGAGGACGCTGTAGCGAAGGGTGGATGTGCGGGGCATGGCGTTGGGTGTGTTCAGGTCAATTGCCGTGAGGTGGTGTGGATCATTGTTTGTTGAAACGGATCGCCCGGTCGGTACCGTCGGCATCGAGCAGCAGGAAGTAGCTGCCAGTGGTGAGCTCCGCGACATCGAGGTGTTGAAGCTCCATGCCGTTGAACGATCCGTTGCGCACCGTGCGGCCTTGCAGGTCGGTGATGCGCCATGCGGTATTGAACGCACCCTCCACCACCAAGCGGTCCGTGCAAGGATTGGGGTACACCTGCACTGCGGCCCGTGCCCCGATGCCCTCGATGCCCACGTTGCTTGGCGCGAACACCAGCACGGTGCTGCCGTTGTCGATCACGAGCGGATAGAGCGGGGTGGTGTTCCACAGGAGTAGGTCGTCCTCGGTGCTCACCACTTTGGCCAGGTCCGTAAACGTGCCCAGCGGGGTGATGGCCGTTCCGTGGCCGGTGTAGGCCCACGTTACGGAGGATGGACCGTCCATATCCACGTAGCTGTCAGTGAGGCTCTGGCCCAAGCTCATGGGGAACTGGAGGATGCGCTTGGGGTCGGTGTAGTTGTTGGTGGCGCTGGGCACATCGTTGGCGACCACTTCAATGCCGCTGGACGTGATGCTCAGGTAGACGTAATCGGTCCCCTCTCCGGTAAGGGACTGCGCCCATACCCAGTTTGCGGTGGGGTAGTTGGCGGCGAATGGTGTGGCCGAGGCTGCGATAAAATCCAGTGTGCCTACAGGCTGCACCGTTATGGTGCTGAGGTCCCAGGTCTGGTTCGCACCGTCCGATGGCACCGTGGCGCTGCCCGGAGCGGTAACCACGTACATGGCCAGTTGTACACCACCGGGTGCGATCATGCTTTGTTGCAGGGTGACCTGGGCTTGGAGCGTTGCGGTAAGGAGGACGGCGAAAAGTGTTGCGGTTGCTTTCATGATGTAGTGGTTTGCCAGGCTGCAAAACTCCGGCAATACCATCGCCGGCACCATACCACTTTCATGTGAAACGATCCACCGCCCCACCCGGCCTCAGGACAGGCTACCTCGGGTACAACTTATTCAGCGCATCGGTACGCGAACTCACCTGCAACTTCTCGTAGAGGTTGCGCACGTGGGTGCGCACCGTGTCGATGCTCAGGTGCAGGCCCTCGGCGATCTCCTTGTAGCGTTGGCCCTTGGCCAGTTGCTCCAACACTTCGCGTTCGCGCTCGGTGAGCAGCTCGAACTCCTTGGGCTGCTTCTGCGGCGTGGCGAAGCTGGCGATGACGCGGCGTGCGATCCCCGGGCCCATCGGCGAGCCGCCCGCGTGCAAGAACTTCACGGCCTCCAGCACCTGCGCCGGACGTGCATCCTTCAGCAGATAGCCGGTAGCCCCGGCACAGAGCGCATTGAAGAGGCTCTCGTCATCATCCTGCACGGTGCATACTAGGACCTGCGTTGCATTGGGCCATTCCTTGATGCGGCGGATGCACTCGATGCCAGTGATGCCGGGCAGGTTCAAATCCATGATCACGACGGCGGGAGGCGTCCTGAACGCGTGCATGAGGTAGTCCTCCGCACAGGCGAAGGATCCGACCACTTCGATCCCTGCATCCGCCTGCAAGGTTTCCTCGAACGCCTCGCGCAAGATGCCGTCGTCCTCCACGATCGCCACCGCTATTGATCCCCGCTCACTCATGCAGGCACGAAGATCGGCCAAAGACGCGCACCTCAGTTCCCCCGCCTTCGCGTTTGGTCCGTTCGAATACCGCGTGTACTTCCTCGGCGCGTTGGCGCATGTTCTTGCTGCCTTGGCCGCCGCCCTGCACCTCCCCCGTACCAAGGCCCACGCCATCGTCGCTCACGGTGAAGAGGAATCCTCCTTCATCCGCACGCCAGAGCAGGATGACGTTCCGGGCCTCACTATACTTGCGTGCATTGTGCAGGGCCTCGCGTCCGATCAGCATCAGGTTGCGGCGGAAGGCGCCGCCGATGGGCGTGGAAGGCAGCAGGTCCGGGAAGTCGCAGCGCACCGTGGCCCCGCTGTCCTCGAAGAGATCCTGCGCGAACTCACGAAGGCGCACCAGCAGCAGGTCCAAGGTACCGTTGCGCGGATCGTTCATCCACACCACGTCGCGCAGGTTGTCCAGCAGTTCGCTGCTGATGGTGCCCATCTTCTCGAAGCGCGATTCAGCGTCCGTGACACGCTTGGGCGAGCGCGCCAAGGCGGCCACGCGGGCCAGGCCGCTGCCCACATCGTCGTGGATGTCCTTAGCGAGGCGGGTGCGCATGCGCAGTTCCTTCATCTCGTGTTCCGCCGCGGCCAGCCGGGCCCGCATCCGCTTTCGGTAGGCCAATGCCCACCCCCAGGCCACGATAGCGATCAGCCCAGCGGACAGCAGCGCGATGAACCACGGCGCAGCCCAGAACGGACGCATCACCTTCACTGTCAGCAGGATGTTCACCGGCCCTTCCACACCATCGCCGTTGATGCCGATGACCTCCAGTGTGAAGGCCCCCGCCGGCACGTTGTTCAGTTCAATGGGTGCCGAGGAGCGGGCGGTTGTCCATGCCTCGCGGTAGCCCGGCATGCGCCACTTGTAGCGGTTGCGCTCCGGTGCGCTGAACTCCAGCACCGCTAGTTCGATGCGCAAGGTGTTGCGGGGATAGGGCAACTCCACTTCCGTGGGTCCTTCACCGGTGGCGATCAGGACCGCGCCTTGCGCGTCGGAAAGCTCCACGGCCCTCACCGTCGCCGGGTCCGGATCGGTGGGCAGGTTGCGCGGGTCGAAGACATTGAAGCCGTTGACCCCACCGAAGTACAGGCGGCCACTGGCGGAACGGAATTGTGCGAAGCTGTTGTACTCCTTGCTCTGCAGGCCATCCGCCGTGTTGTAGTTGCGGAAGCTTCCTGTTCGCGGATCGAAACGGCACAGGCCATTGTTGCTGCTGATCCACCACGTGCCATCGCCGGTTGGTTCCATGCCGTAGAGGAACTGGTCCGGCAGGCCGTCGTGCACACTGTAGTGGCGTACTATCCGAAGCGCGGCGCGATCGAACTGCACCAGTCCGTCGTTGGTACAGATCCACAGGTGCTTGCCATCGTCGTCCAGATCGGTCATGCGCAGAAGCTGCTGGGGATCGATCGACTTGTCGAATGGTCGTGGTAGCGTATCGCTCTCCGTGAAAACACGTAGCGGCGTGGCATCGCTGCACATCCAATAACGACCAAGACCATCCTGCACAAGCGACGAAGGCATGTTCCAACTCTTGCTGATGGCGGCGAATGCGGCGTTCATCGGTCCCGTGCGGAAACGCACCGGACCGGGACCTGGGAGCAGGTGTTCCGGTGGATGGCAGGTGGAGATCCGTAAAAGTTCGCCGCTGTGCAGTTGCCACATGCGATCGCCACAGCTGGCCGTGAAATGGTACACCAACTGTGACGTGCGCGGGTCGATGCAACGGATCTCCCGACCATCCTGCATCCAGATCCGGCCTTCGCTATCACGCAAGGGGACACCATGGCTGCCGCTTGTACCGAAGGTGCGCGCGTCCAGCGGTGCCGGCACGAGCGTGCCGTCGCGTTCATCGAACAGCGCCGATCCACCTTGGAAGAAGTTCGCCAGCACGCGGTGCGCATCCCATTGCGCAAAGCCGCGCACGAACCAGGAGCTCGGTTCCCACGGAAGACCCTGTCCCGGCATTATGCGGCCCACCTTGATCCGCTGCGGGGCGATCTTGAACACCCCCTTTCCATCCGTGCCCACCCAGGTGTTGCCCTGCCGGTCGAAGGCGATGGCCGTGATGTTCAAAGGCCGTTGTTCGGGCAGCAACAAGGGGTAGCGCTGCACGATGTTCAAGGCACTGTCCAGCACCACCACGCCATGGCCGGATATCCCCAACCACACCTTGCCGTCCGGCGCGCGCTCGGCGCGCTTGACGCCGAGGTTGCCACGCAACAGGCCAGCCAGTTCCGCCGGGAATGGAACCGGCCGATGCTGTTCATCCATGCGATACGATGCGTATTGGCCGAAAAGCAACCAACCCTTCCCCTGCCGCAGGATGGAGCTGATCTCGCTCGCGGTATCCATCGGCAGCTTGATGGCAATGGACGTTCGTTCGCGGATGTGTGATACGACCAGCGTGTCGTGACGTTGGAACTGATAGATGGTACGGCCATCGTCCTCCACGCGGTGGGCGTATGAATCCCAATGCCCGGTGCGCCAGCGGCGCATGCCCTGTTCGTCGATCCGCAGGAATTCCTTCAGCAAGGGCGAATAGAACAGGCTGCTTCCGGCATGCACATCGAACACTTGCCAACAGCCGTCCGGCCCGCCCGTGCGCACGTGCTCGAAGCGTCCGGTGCGGCGGTCCAAGCGATCCAGTCCGGAGCGCGTGCCCACCCAGAGGTGCTGTGCATCGGCCTCCGCCAAGCCCCAGATGCGGTTGTTGGAAAGGCTGGTGCTGTCCCGCCCATCATGCTTATAGACCACGAAGCGTTCGCCGTCGAAGCGGGCAAGTCCATCACCGGTGCCGAGCCACAGGAAGCCATCGCTATCCTGCAACACATGGTTCACCATGCTTTGCGGCAGGCCCTGGTCCACGTCGTAGCGGGTCACCTCCACCTGCTGCGCCCACAAGGCGGGAGCCAGACAACACGCGAGAAGGATGGTGAGATGGGCGCGGTGCAAACTGCGCGAAGTTCGGTGATGGAGAGGTTGTTCAAAGCAATGTGCGCCGGGGAACTTGAACTGTCCAAGATGCCTTCGGGATCCGAGAAAGCGAAGACTTGCCCTTGGTGATCAGGAGCATACCGGAGTGCCTGCCTTCGAGCCGAACCCAGGATAAACCGCTACTGGTGATGGTAGAGGTAACCGCCATATTCGATCGGGGTCCGATCCAGGCCACGGAGCGATACCGATGTTGACCGCCGATACTGGCGTTGGACATCAACCCATGGACCCAAGGCCCTCCCTCACTCCCGCATCACGCGCTGCACCGTGCTGCCTCCTTCAGAACCGATGCGGAGCAGGTAGCTCCCCGACGCGAGTGCGTTCATCGTTAGCACCATCCCGGCATTGGCCGTGTGGTAACGTTGCTCGTTGAAGACCACTCTGCCGGTCATGTCCATGAGGCTGATATGTAATGATCCGCGCAAGTTGGTGCGAATGGTCAGTTCGTTGGTGAAGGGATTCGGGAATACGAGCAGTTCCTGCACGAGGGCTTCCGCATTCAACCCAACGGTGCTTAGGCAGATGCACTCGGCCGACCACGTCCCTGCATCACCGCCACCGGTGGTACAGGATCCACCGGTCCATACCTGATCATCGCCATCGTTGCAGTCGCCGGCATTGGGCACGTAACCGGCCGGGCCGGGTGTGCATTCCACCACGGCATCGGTGGGGTCGCCGTATCCATCGTCATCCACATCGGCGTAATAGGCCGCCAGTTCACAATCCGCGAGTGCGAAGAAGCTCTCACGGACCTCCAACTCCACATTCTGGAACCCACCGCCAACGAGGACGAGGTCTGGTCGCAGTGTAATGGAGTTCACGGA
Source organism: Flavobacteriales bacterium (assembly GCA_020854015.1). Lineage (GTDB taxonomy): Bacteria > Bacteroidota > Bacteroidia > Flavobacteriales_F > PHOS-HE28 > PHOS-HE28. The sequence goes on along the minus strand of JADZGG010000161.1, from coordinate 8,312 downwards.
ACTCCCTAAGATCCGCACGATGGTCGGAGTTGCTGCACCGGTAACGCCATCGACCACTGCATAACCTGAGCGCGGTTGGCCCCCGATCGAGCTGAATACTCCACAAACGTGGACCAGTCCATTCATCTCCGCGAGGCTCCATACTTGGGAAAGGCTGCCACCCGTGGCCTGCGGATCCCAACTGTTCAATTCCCCAGCGACCAGGTCAATGGCCCCGAGATGGCCCCGGGATTCACCTCCCATTGATGTGAATGAGCCACAGAGATAGAGCGTGTTATCGCTCAACGCCATGTCCCACACGGCGGACTGCACCGGGATGTCCAACGGGGTAGCCAATGCCGTAATCCCATCCAACGCGGCGAAGCGTTGACGGGACTGGCCACCGATGGTGGAGAACGAACCGCCAACGTACACAAGCCCTTCATGAGCGACAACGGAGGAGATGGCATTCGAGGCCATCGGATCCCAGGGCAACAGATCACCGGTACTCAAGGACAGCGCTGCGCCGTACCCTCTTGGCTGACCACCGACCGTGTTGAACGAGCCAACAAGATAGACCACACCATTTTCCACAGCGATGTCTTGTACTTGGTTGTTGAATGACACGCCCCAGGGGAGTACCGTACGTGTCGGAATGTGTATGGCAGCTATGCCTTGGTGGTTCACACCGCCCATTTGGCCGAAACTGCCCCCGACGAGGAGCGTGTCGCCCACGACATGCAAGCTCTTGATCGTCGAATTGCTCGTGGGGAGCGGAAAGTCGGATATCAACACCCCGGTCGCACCATCCAGCGCAGTCAAGCCGTCGCGGTCCTCCCCGCCCAGGGTGCTGAAATCACCCCCCAATAGGAACGCATCCGCTGTACCGGCGATCGCGCTCACCCGGTTGGCACCTGTACCGAGCGGTCTCCAATCCAAGAGCGCCCCGGTGGCGGCATCCCACGCTATTACCGGCGACTCACCGAAACCGCCCACGATCACCACATCGCCCACCACACCGATGGACTCCGGCAAAAGACCGGAGAGACCGGTCGGCTCGAACGGTTCGAGGGCTGCGGTCTGAAGGTCCACCGCTGCTGTGCTCAAGCGCGGAGTACCGTTCACCGCGTTGAATTGACCTGTGAAATAGAGCGCACCGTCGTGGGTGGTCATGGCCTTCACGCTCACACCACTGCTGCCATAGGACACGTTCGCGTTCCAAGGCAAGAGTGCCGCCGTAACGGGATCGAACGATGCAACCCCTTTGCGTTCTTCTGCTCCGGAAAGCGAGAATCCAGATGCAAAGATCCCTTCGGTCGTTGCAAGCACTTGTTTAGGGAGGCCACCTTGCACATCCGGGCTCCATGGAAGCACATCGCCCGTGGCAATATCGCATGCCGCGATGTACGGGCGTGCTTGGCCATCAAGGCTGTCGAAATACCCGGTCATGTAGAGGCTACCACCGATCGCGCTCAAACTGGTCACATAATTGTTCGCGGCCGGGGTATACGTGAGCAACGTCTCCGTACTCACCCGAATAGCGGCCAAGCGCTGTGCGCCAATACCATCCACGGTCGTGAAAAAGCCACCGATGAAGAGCGTGTCGCCCACCAGCTCCATGCAATTCACGACACCCCCTACTTGAGGTGCCCAGGATGTAAGCGCGCCGGATGCATCAATGTGCGCAATGCGTGAACGGAGCATGGTATCCACGCGCGTAAACTCACCGGCAATGAACCAGCCCCCGGCACCATCTTCCTCCACAGCATACACGATACCGTTCGGGCGGGGAAAGGCCAAGGACGGACGTTCACTCGTGAAGTTCATCATGGCCGCATGGGGCGTGGGTGGCCCAACGGTGTTGAACACACCGCCGATGAAGAGCATGGATCCATCGTCACTGGCGGCCGTGGCATACACGATGCCCGGGGCCACGTCGAAGTCCCGTTGCACGGTCTGCGCGGTCGCATGGATCGTGAGCAAGGTGCATAGGGCGATAACGGTGGTCTGGTTCAGCATCAGTTCGGGTGGGGTTGAAAAAGCGATCGAGGCACTTGGGGAGCAGGAGCCCTGCTCATGGAAAGGATGGCATCATGGTATTCTGCGACCAATGATACATGGCCTCGGCAAGCCGCAAGGGTACGGCTCTTTGCTGGAATTTTGATGGGCACTTCGGCGAACCCGCAGGACTATCGGGTCCTAATTCCTTCCGCAGATAGCGTAAATGAATATAGGGTACCTCGAAGTACCTCACTCCGGCGGCATCGGCCTATGGGCCGACCCTTCGGGCAAGCACTTCTCGTTTGGTCATCCGGCGTTACTCCTCAGTCAGTTACCTATGGGTAACTTCCTTTCGTCGCGCCTTGTCTGCCCAGGACGATAAGCACTTGTGCCATCCGTTCGAGGTACTTCGAGGTACCCTATAGCTGATGCCGGAACAGAAGGCTCTGTTGGTATGAGATGCAGGCGGATCCCGAGTCATGCTGATGAGATCATACGGCAGTTGCGGTGGATAAGAGGCGATGGCCCTGGGCGAACTCGTCCAAGCAACGGAGTTGGGTCGGCACGCATCCACAGCACGCGGAGCGCTCACCGTCCCACATGCAGGAGCGCACTGATCCACGGCTCCGCAAAACGCCAAGGCCCACTGGCAACCCGTTCGCCAGTGGGCCTTGTGCATTCCACGCTCTTAACGCCCCTTACGCGGTGTTGGTGCGGGAGTGCGGGATGGTGCCGGAGTGCGGGGTGCTGCCGGAGTGCGCGAAGGCGCGGTGCTAGGCGATGGTGTGCTCCTGCTCGGTGCCGTGCGTTGGGGGCTCGGGGTCGTGGTAGGAGCCGTGCGCGTTGGCGCCGTTGTTGGCTGTGAGCGGTTGTGATCGATCACGCGCTGCTCCCCTCGCTGTCGATCCTCTTGGATGCGACGTGGATCCACCTGAGGTTTCGTTACCGGAGCAGGTTTTACCGGTTGCGTTGAACGTGTGCTCGTGTTGGGCTTTTCATTCGGCTGTACGACCGGACTTTGCTCGGGGAGCTTCTGCCAACGGCCGTTCTCGTACCGCTCCGTGCTACTTCCATCGCGCCGGTACACGTTGCCGGACCTGTCGGTGAAATGGTCCATGCCGGTGGAACCCGAGGCCGTGGAGCGGCTGGTCGGCATCTCGGCCATCACACCGGAGGAACGGGATACACTTGCCGATCGAATGCCGGCAGCAGTGCGTCCGGCGTACAGGTCCGTGGCCGAATGGCGTACCACACCCGCTGGTCTCGACCCCGTGGTGGAACCACTGCCAAGTGAAGTGCGGTGACCGTAGTAGTAGTGGTTGTGGTCCACGGCCGATGGATAGTACCCATAAGGACCCCACCAGCCCATACCGCAGCCGTACCCATAGGGACGATAGTAGCCACCCCAGCCGTAGCCATACCAACTCGGGTAGTACCAATTCCAGCCCCAGCCCAAGCCATAACCCCAGCCCACCCATGGGTTGTAGTGCACACCGAAGCCCCAGGTATAGGGTCGCGGATACCAGCGGCCCGGCCATGGTCGGTAGTAATAACCGGTCCCATAGATCACTACGCCGTTCTGGACATAGGAACCGAGATACCCCGGCGTATAGCCGACATAGACCGTGGTCGGGGTGTAGTCGTAGATCTCCACATACCGGGTGTTGTACACTGGGCTCTCCGGCGGTATGGTGTTCACTTCGGCAGGCACTTCGGTGCTCACGGTCCACGGGCCGTTCGGTGTGGGCCCGTTGAACCACACGGCCTGATCCAGCGCATGGTACTTCCCTTGGATCCGGAGCACCGTCACGCTGGAGTTGAGCGCATAGTCCACTTGCGTACCGGCGATCCGCTGGAATTGCGGGTCTCCATCATAAGTGATCGAAAGGCTAGCGCTCGTACGGTCCACCTGTGCGGTCTGGGGAATGCTCGCATCACGCACCGCTTCCCGGGCGGCCGGTGTTCCGGCGATGTGCGCCAGGGCTCCATCCTTGGCCGAGCCCTCCGGGATCTTGCTGAACTCCGCAGGCAAGCGATCCGCCGGGACATAGCGCCAAGGTCCGGTCTTGGGGTCGTGTGTTGCGAACCACCGACCACTGGCCAGGAGGTATGTATCCTGCGATGCTACGTCGAGGAATAGATCGTCCTCCGTATTGGTGGCGTACAGCAAGGCCGTCCCTGGCAATGGCTGGAATTGCGGTGGTCCATCCAGATCCAAAAGGACAGCAGGGGTGGTGCGCACCACGATCTTGGGAACCGTGGCGGACCCATCGGACTTGGATGCCGACAGCGAGGCCGTTGTATCCACTTGGTTCGCCAGCTCGCGCAGTTCCTGTGGAACGGTATAGGTCCGGGACCAGGGACCCGTGATCGTACTGGACGTGAACCAGCGGTCCGAGCCATAGAGGTAATGGTCGCCACCACTGGGCCTCACCAGCAGGAAGGGGGTGTTCACCACGCGATCGATGGAGCGCCCCTTGGCCGTATAGATCGGGTCGCTGTACACATTGTCCTTTTGCTCAACGGCCTGGTAACGCGGTTCGCCATCGATGAAAACGAGCACAGCGGGCTCTTCCATGTAGATGATCTCCGGGGGGTCGTTGGCGTAGGTGGCCATGCCCTGCTCTTCGTTCTCCAGCGCCGCGATCAACCAATCGATGGGAATGGGCGCAGTATGTGCCAGGATCCCTTCGCTGAGCATCGTGGATAGACGCTGCTTCTCCCCTTCTTCTTCGATGCCGGGGAAGCGGATATCCGTTACCGTGAACTGCGTAAGCTTGCCCAGGCGTGTGGACCGATCCAGATCCAGTACACCATCGCCCCAAACCGCGCCGAAGACCGGGCTCTTGTCCTGCTGACGTTGCAGACTCACGGCGAATCGCGCCTTGAAGTGGTCTCCGTGGACCTCCTCGGGTTGGGGCGCGAACACCTGGACCTGGTCATTGCCGGCAGTGAACTTCACCGGCCATTGGTCGTCCACAGGGACCATCGCGTGGCTCAAGCCCCCGAATGCCAGCAGCATGCCGAGCATGCCGACACGGATGGAGGAGCCTTGTGCGTATCTCGGAAACGGGTAGTCGTTGACCTTGGTTCTCATTGTAACTACCGAGGGTGCAAGGACCATGCCTAGCATCAGGGGATGACGATCGGACAGAATGGATCGACGGTGGAAGTGCGCTGCCCTAAGGTTCATCGCGCGTTGCCAGGATCCATTGGGTCCACGTGCTCACCGATCCACATGCTGCCTGTTCAACACCGCATGGGACTTCAGGACCTTGATGAGGAGTTCTTCCATGCGATCGCGGAGTTTTCGTCATCCACCCGGATGAATGCTGCGGATCGACCAACCGGCACCTTGAACCGTACCTTGTCCCGGTCGCTTTCGGGCATCGAACCGGACCGGAGAACATTCGTCATGTTCGAATTGGCCTTGTTGAGCGAATATTGCTGATCAACCATGGACATGGACCGGCCCGCACCTCTCGTACTGAAGGATATGATCCTGCATGCATCGCAGCTCGGACTTGCGATGCCACACCAGACCATCGATGCCGAGCTGGCCAAGGACCTTGCGTCGGCAGGCGCTCTGGCACCCTCGGCAGGCAATGACCAACCCTGGAAATTGCTGTTGCATGGTGGCCGCCTGTTCTTGTACCACGAGGCTGAACGGTCCTACTCCGTCCTCGACCCCGAACGCATGATCCCGCACATTGCGCTCGGGATGTTCATTGAGAACGTGTTGCAGCGGGCCGGTGCCTCGGGAGCGCAACTCGAAGTTCATCTGGCTGCGGATGTCGGTCCGGGTCCGATCGCTTGGTTCGAACGTGTCGAGGGAACGCCTCGCCCAGAGTCCTGCCAGTGGTCGGATCAGCTCGCTACCCGACATACCAACCGGAATCCCGCTCTGGGCACGGAGCTGCCTTCAGGAACGATCGCCGCATTGCAGAAAGCCTTGGCAACTACCAAGGATACGCGACTGCTGGTGGTCCAGGACCGCGATGTGCTGACTCGGTTGGGCAGCATCAGCGGGGCCGTGGAACAGATACGGTTCTTTGACCGGCAGGGCCATGCCGAGTTCTTCGAGCGCGAGGTGCGTTGGACGGCATCGGAAGCATCCCGGACCCGGGACGGTCTGGATGTGCGGACCCTTGGATTACCGCTCGTTGGTCAGTGGGCCCTGCGGCTTGCGGCCAAACCGTGGGTCATGGACCTGATGCGTTGGAGCGGTAGCCGTGCCTTGGAGCGCCCGACCGCCGATGCCGTGCGGACAGCGGCCGCAGTGGTGCTGGTGACCGTGCCAAAACTGGACCTGCCGGGACGCCTGATGGCCGGACGCGCTGCACAACGGGTCTGGTTGCAAGCGACGGCGATGGGCGTATCGGTCCACCCGGTATCGGCCGCCATCTTTCTAGGACACCTTGCCGAGCTGCCACCACCAAGTGTGCTGGGTGATGCAGAAACGCGCAAATGCCGCGAACTGCTCCAAGAGCTGCGTTCCCTGTTCAATGCGCAGGAACAACAGCCCGCATTCATGATGAAGTTGACCCTTGCCGGTGCGACAGAAGTGCGCTCGCTACGCCTACCGATCGAGGATATCCTTTGCACGAGCGATGAAGGCTGACAACGCGGGATGCGCCGGCACGCATTGCGACAGGGTCGTATGAAGAGTGCCCTGCCGTAATGGGCAACCATGGTGGAGATCCCTTCTTCGATGACGATCAAGAGAATAGCGACCGGCCCAATTGACTTTGCTGGATGATCGATCACAAGGTGCCGATCCGCAACTACTTCTGGTCGGGAACGGGAACCGTGATCGTGGAGCCCTGCACCTGCTTTTGCATGATCACATGGCTACCGCGCTGACGGACCTGCTCGAAACCATGCTTCTGCAGGATGGTGCATATCTCTTTACCACTGAGCGTGCGCATATCACACCTCGATCCGTACGCGTGTCACCAGCACCTCCTCATGCAGCCGTTCCCGCAGTTCGCTCGGTGAGGCCGTCTCGAAGAACAGCTCCAGCGCTTCCACCAGGCTCGCTCGTGCTTCCTCGATGGTGTCGCCCTGGCTGGCCACGTCCAACTCGGGGCACAGGCTTACATACCCGGAGCCTTCCCGCTCTATGATGGCCGTTAGCTCCCGTGTGGTCTTCATGTGTTCATGCTATTGTTCAGAGGTAGGCCACGAGGTCTTCAAACCTTCCCGGGGTTTCTACCATACGGCGGAAGCCCCTGCACAGCCTACCCCGCCAGCACCTTCCAATACCCCCTATACAATTCGAAATACCGCGTGAACAACTCCATCCGCTTGCCGCGTTCGCCGGCTTCCTTGGTCTGCTGCACGCGGATCGCATTCACCTTCATGCGCACGTTGGCGCGGTAGAGCTTGTAGAACAGATAGAGCTTGCGATCGGCGGCGTTCCGCATCACCGGGAAGGCGCTGTTGTACCGCTCCATCAGGTGGGCACTGAGTTCCGGGTGGCCTGCGAACTCCAGTTCCATGGTAAAGAAGGCCAGCTCGTTCAGCAGGTCGATCCGCCGGAAGTGCGGGCTGAACTCGATGCAGTCGAAGAGGGTCGGCGGGTCGGTGAGGAAGATGTTGCCCGCATGCAGATCGCCGTGTACATCGCGGGTGAAGCCTTCGCGGTCGCGTTGCTCGATCAGCGGGGCTTGTTCCGTGAGGAAGGCTTTCACCCAAGCGATGCTCGCGATCAGGTCCGCACCCTGCGCGGCACCCAAGGAAGCGGTACAGAAGTCCCGGATCTGCGCCACGTCCGCGAAATCGGACAGGATCGCTGCGGCGCTGATGTGCCCCCGAATGATCTCCGCGTTCCGATGGAAGGGGATCAGGACCTGCAGGACCCGATCGATGTCCGTGCGGTCCACCTTGCCTTGGGCCAGCAGCACGTCCATCTCCAAGCTGTTGTCCAGCCGCTTCATCTCCAGCGCATGGTCCACCAATTCGCCTTCCGTACCACCGATGCAGTACCGCCCGTCGTGCAGCACCACCGACAAGGCGCGCAGGTACACGGCCGGTGCCAGGCGTTGGTTCAGGTGCAGCTCCTGTTCCACGAAGTGCTTCCGCTTTTCGAGGGTCGAGAAATCCAGAAAGCTCAACTTCACGGCCTTCTTGATCTTGTACACCTTCGCGTTGCACAGCAGCACCCAGGAGATGTGCGTCTCCACCAGCTTCTCCGGAACGTTGCCTTCCGGGAATTCCCCCGTGGCCATCAGCGCGTGGATCTGCTCGCGTGTCATCGGGGCGGCGGTGTTCGTGCGATGTCACACCTCCGAAGGGTCTCCCGCGCTTTTGGCGGGGACCCTGCGGACAGG
>JADZGG010000160.1 GCA_020854015.1 Flavobacteriales bacterium | reverse complement strand
TCCATGCGGTTCTCGTTCATGTCGCGGTCGTTCGGCAGGGTATCCTCCGGAGCAAGGTCCTCGGCAGCGCGACGGAAACGCTTCTTCTCCTTGCTGGTGAGCACATACTGCCCTTCCTCGCGGTCGGCCTTGTACTTCTCGTTGGGGTCCAGACCGATGGGCAGGCCGAACAGGGCTTTCTGAAAAAGGTCGAGACTGGGCTGCAGACCGAAACGGGTGCGAGCGGCCGCGGTATCACCCACCCAGAAATGGTCATTGATCTTATCCATCACCTTTAAGGTGTCGAGGGTCAGCAGCACACGGGCCACTTCGATGCCCAGGGCAGGGGTGATGCTGATCCAGGCGGCACTGTCCTGCACGGACCGCAGGGTGGCCTTGAAGCCCTTGTGCCCATCGGGGCCTTCGATGTCCACTTCAGCTTTGGCGCTGTAGTAGCGGATGCCGTCAACGCCTTGCGCCACCAACTTCTCCAAGAGCTTCTCGGGGGAGCGTGGGGGGATCTCGCGGTCGGTCCGGGCTACTTCACGACGCGGCTTGCAGGCGATGACGAGCAGGGCCAGGAGGAGGATCGCTGCGCGCACGGAGGAGCTCATTCCACCAGACGCCCTTCAGTGATCTTGCGGTCGATGAGCTCACTGGCGCCACCCAGCGTCTTCGCTTTCTTCCACTGTTCCAGCGCGGCGGCATTGTCGCCGAGCTTGGACAGGATGTCGCCGTAGTGCTCGGCCAATACACCGTCCGTTGCGCCGGCACCCACGGCCTTTTCGATCCAGACACGGGCCTCGGGGTAGCGGCCCAGCTTGTACAGCACCCACGCATAGGTGTCCTGGTAGGTGGCCTGTCCGGGCGAGAGCTCATTGCTGCGTCGGCTCATCTCCTCCGCCTTCTGGAGGTTCTCGCTGCGCTCGCTCAGGTAGTAGGCATAGTTGTTCAGTACGCTGATGTTCTTGCTGTCGAGGGCGAGGGCCCGCTCGTAGGACTGGTCGCTCTTGGCGTGTTGGCCGGCCTCATGGTAGGCGTCGCCGAGGCTGCTGAGGACCTGCACTTCCAGTTCGGGATTGTCCACCACCAGATCGCGACCGGTCACCAGCGCTTCGATGGCCTCGTCGTACTTCTTCAGCTGGCCGAGGGCGATGCCGCGGTAGAAGTGGAACTCGGGCTGTGTGGGAAAGAGCTCGGCCGCTTTGGTGGCATCCTCGTTCAGTGCGGCGTAGTCCTGTGACTGGAGGTCGAGCTGCAGCACCTGTTGCCAGATGGGGTACTTGTCCTGTTCGGTACGCAGCGCCTGGCGGAACTCGTCGCGGGCCTCTTTCGGCTTGCCGTCGCGCATCAGGAAATCGCCGGCGATGGTGTAAGGCTTGCCGCTTTCCGGGTGCGTCTTCTTCAGTGTGCCGATCAGCTCGTAGGAGCGCTCGATGAGCTGGGTGCGTTCACCGGGCTGTTCACCCTCGTTGTTGCTCATCTCGAAGAAGCCCAACAACACCTGCATCTTGGCATCGATGTCGAGGTCCGGATCGGCAAAGGCGATGTTGAGCTCATCGAAGGCCTTGCTGCGCTCGTTGTTGCTGAAGTAGTGCTCGGCCAGGGCCAGGCGCGCCATGCTGTCGGTGGGGTCCATGGCCAGCACCTTGCGGTACTGCTCCAAGGCCTTTTCCGTCTGCCCCATTTCGCTGTACAGGTCGGCCAGCATGCCGGCGTATTGGGTGCTGGTGGGGTCGTTGGCGATGGCCCGTTGCAACAGGGCTTCGGCCTCGGTCAGTTGACCGCTGGTGGCGAGCATGTCGAACTCGTTGGCCACGAGCTCTTCATTGGTGCCGATGCGTTGTTCCAGGTCGCGGAACACCTGTGTGGCCTCGGTGGTCTTGCCGGCCTGGGCGAGCGAGCGGGCGAGGCTGAAGTACACTTCGTGGCGGTCGGGCCATTTCTTCACGATGCCCTTGTACACTTCGGCGGCTTCAGCGTGGCGCTGGTTCTGGCTGTACAGGTCGGCCAGCAGAAAGCGGTACCAGATGTTGTCCGGGTCGTTGTTGGTGGCCTTGCGGGCCATGTCCACGGCGCGGGGCCAATCCTGGGCCATGTGGTAGAGCTTGGCCAGCTCGAACTGCGCGGCGCTGTTGGTGGGGTCCACCTTCAGGCATTGCTCGAAGAGGGTGATGGCCTTGGGTGCATCGCCGGCAAGGCGGGCACGGTTGCCGTCCATGAACAGCGCCATCACCTGGGCCTGCCGTGTCTTGGTGGGGTTACCTCCAGCCTCGCGTTCGGTCGGCGGTGCACCAGCATCCACCACGGCCTTGCTGCCGCCACAGGCTGCGAGCACCAGTAGCAGGGCCGATAACCAGAAGGTCCGGGGGAGGTGGAGGGTCATCAGGCGAGGTTGGCGTCAGAGAGAAGACCTTTCTCCCGTAGAATGTTCAAGATATACCGGGCCTCGGGTTCGTCGATGCCGGATGCAAAGGTCACACTTCGCATGCCATGATCGAACGCAAGGGCTCCCTGGTCCATGCCGGGCCATTGTTGCGATCGGAAAAAGGGCTGGGTTTGCTGACCAGAAAGGGCCCTGAGCCTGCGTACCTCACCCATGGCATAGCTCGCCGGTCGCGTGATCCAGCGGCCTGGCCGGGTGACCGTCAGTGTTTCGCGGGTCACGGAGATGACCTCACCGCCTGCGAACTGCAAATACACGGTCCGCCCCACGAACCACAAGCCGGTGGCCCAGCCGAGCAGCCAGAACATGAGGAAGCCGCGCGCGAACAGGGGCATATCGGGTTTGAAGAGGTTCAGCAGGGCCATGCCGCCGCCGAAAGCCCATCCCCCGGTCCAAGCCCCGAGGAAGAGGATAACGAACCAGTTGCGTCGCGGTGGAATGGTGATCAGCTCGCCGTTGAGCGTTGCGGTGATCTTAGCCCTGCCGCTAGCGGGATGCACGAGGGCCATGGCCGTATCAGCCGAGGGTGCTGTCGTCGCTGATGCTCACATCAAGGGCCGTGCCTTTCACCTGGGCGCGCTCGCCGATCATGCTGTTGTCCATCACGCAGTCCTGTACACGCGTATGGCCGCGCAGGATCGAATTCTTCACCACACTGCCGGTCACGACCGCACCGCTCTCGATGGAAACGTTCGGTCCTACCACGCTGTTCGTGAGGGTCACATCAGCCCCGATGAAGCAAGGGGGGATCACCACGCTGTTGGTGCTCTTCAAGCTAGCGCTCACCAGCCCTTTCTCGTCCTTCAGGAAGCCGAGCACCTTGGTGTTGGTGTCCACCATGGCGT
>JADZGG010000159.1 GCA_020854015.1 Flavobacteriales bacterium | reverse complement strand
TCCATCAGGTAGTCCGAATGATGGAACTACGCGAGGGATCGCGGCACGGATGTACTTCGAGGAGCCTGCCGATGCATCGGCCACACTCGTGGAATGTGTATTGGAGCACTGTCGCCGTGAACCCGCCAGGCAACATCGCTACCGCCTGCACATGCCGGATCCAATGTGAACGAATACCTGTTGCGATACGGTAGGCTGGCAGAGGTTACCGTGAGCCGCAAGTACGCCAGCTTGCTATTCCGGCGATCATTGCCTCATACGTACGCACGGAACCTGCCCGCCCATCGGGCTTTGGGTCGCCACCGTTCCTACACGGCCCGAACCGTTCGTGTATGAGGCTCTCAGGCACCATCCAAGCCCGATACCTTCGCGCATCCATGATCCAACTGACCGATATCCGCAAGGCCTACCGAACGGGCAACAACCTGTTGCAGGTGCTCAAGGGCATCGATCTGCACATCGGGAAGGGCGAGCTCGTGAGCATCATGGGTTCGTCCGGATCGGGCAAAAGCACCTTGCTGAACATCATCGGTATTCTCGATACGTACGACAACGGGGAGTACCTCTTGGATGGCCTGTTGATCAGAGGCCAAAGCGAGACGGAGAACGCCGCCCTGCGCAGCAAATACATCGGCTTCATCTTCCAGAGCTTCAATCTGATCAGCTTCAAGAATGCCATGGAGAATGTGGCCTTGCCCTTGTACTACCAAGGTGTGAAGCGGAAGAAGCGGAACGAGATGGCCTTGGAGATGTTGGCCAACGTGGGTCTGAAAGAGTGGGCGCACCACATGCCGAATGAGCTGAGCGGTGGACAGAAGCAACGCGTTGCTATCGCCAGAGCGCTCGTCAGCGAACCGAAGATCATCCTTGCAGATGAACCGACCGGGGCCTTGGACAGCACCACCAGCAAGGAGGTGATGGCGCTGTTGACCAAGGTGAACAAGGAGCATGGCATAACGGTCGTGATCGTGACGCACGAACGGGAGGTCGCGGCCGCCACGAACAGGGTGATCCTTCTACGTGATGGCCTGATCGAGAACGCCCACCTGGCCCCTTCTTCGTTGTTGGAAACCGAAGACCATACCCGCGATGTTCGATAGGGAACAATGGGGCGAGGTCTTCGAGAGCATCGGCAAGAACAAGCTGAGGGCCGTGCTCACGGGGTTTGCCGTGTTCTGGGGGATCTTCATGCTCATCATCCTTCTGGGCGCTGGCAGTGGCCTGCGCAACGGCTTCGAGTACAATTTCAAGAACACGGCCAAGAACAGCATCACCCTGTTCGGTGGCGAGACGAGCAAGCCATGGAACGGATTGCCCGCGAACCGCTCGATCCAATTGGACGAGGACGACATTGATGCACTTCGGAACGCGATCCCCGGATTGGAGCACATTCGCGGCCGATACCGGGTATGGCGCGGGCAGAGCCAATTGCAGCATGGCAAGAACTACGGGAGCTACAGCATCCGCGGGTTGGGTCCCGAGAGTCTGCCGTTGGAGAACCAGATCGTGCTGCGCGGACGGTTCATCAACGAGGTGGACGAGCAGAGCAACCGCAAAGTGATCGTGATCGCCGAGGATTGCAGCAAGGAATTGTTCAAGGATGAGGACCCCTTGGATCAGTGGATCAACGTGAACGGCGTGCCTTTTCTGTGCGTGGGCTTGTACGAGTTCGAATCGGGTGGGCACAACACCATGGAACGCAGTCCGGTGTTCATTCCCTTGAACGCCGCGCAAAAGGTCTTCAATGCCAAGCGCGATGTGGACGACATCATGTTCAGCTTTTCCGATGCGACCATCGTGGGTTCCCAAATGGCCGAGACGCGTGCGGTACACACCATAGCACGACGGCACAACTTCGACCCCACGGACGATAGGGCCTTGTGGGTGAACAACAACGTGGAGAACAGCAGCATGCTCGGCAACATCTTCACAGGGATCAACGCATTCCTGTGGTTCGTCGGTATCGGAAGTTTGATCGCCGGGATCGTGGGTATCAGCAACATCATGATCATCGTGGTGCAGGACCGGACCAAGGAGATCGGGATCAGGAAGGCGCTCGGTGCCACGCCAAGGAACGTGATCGGCCAGGTCATGCTCGAAGCCGTCTTCGTGACCGCCATGGCCGGTTGGGCGGGTCTCATACTCGGTGTGTTCCTGATGGAAGGGATCGCCAGTGCCGTGCCCGGAAGTGAGTTCTTCCGTGATCCATCCATCCAGCTCGACGTGGCCTTGTGGGCGCTCTTCGCATTGATCATCGCCGGTGGACTAGCGGGCTTGATACCGGCCCGAAAAGCTGCAGCTATACGTCCTATTGAAGCACTTCGCGACGAATGAGAACCAATGCATTGAACCGCAGAGGCGCAGAGGCGCAGAGGAATTCCAAGTGGATCCAACCCGAGGTTATGTGTCTTTGCGTCTTTGCGGTTTCTCCCCCAAACCCCTCCCGGCGATGTTCGACTTTGATACCTTCTCGAAAAACGGCAGCTATACGTCCCATTGAAGCACTTCGCGACGAATGAGAACCAATGCATTGAACCGCAGAGGCGCAGAGGCGCAAAGAAATTCCAAGTGGATCCAACCCGAGGTTATGTGTCTTTGCGTCTTTGCGTCTTTGCGGTTTCTCCCCCAAACCCCTCCCGGCGATGTTCGACTTTGATACCATCTCGAAAAGCGGCATCTACACGTCCCATTGAACCACTTCGCGACGAATGAGAACCAATGCATTGAACCGCAGAGGCGCAGAGGCGCAGAGGAATTCCAAGTGGATCCAACCCGGGGCTATGTGTCTTTGCGTCTTTGCGTCTTTGCGGTTTCTCCCCCAAACCCCTCCCGGCGATGTTCGACGCTGACCGCTGGGGCGAGATCTGGAATACGCTGAGCCGCAACAAGCTCCGCAGCTTCCTGACCATGTTCGGTGTGGGCTGGGGCATCTTCATGCTCGTGGTGATGCTCGGCATGGGCAACGGCCTGAGCAATGCCGTTCTGGGCGGGTTCGAAGGCTTCGCCACCAACAGCTGCTTCATCTGGACCATGCCCACCACGAAGCCCTACGCGGGATTCCAACGTGGACGACGGTTCAATTTCGACAATGCCGACATCGGGCTTATCCGGAACAACGTGGCCGGTGTTGAACTCGTTTCTCCGCAGCTTCAATTGGGAGGCTGGCAAGGCGGGAACAACGTGGAGTACAACGGCAAGACCGGTGCCTTCTCCGTGTATGGAGCCGAACCGGAGGTGATCCGTGTCGAGTCCTTGAAGATCACCTCGGGACGCTTCTTGAACAAGGAAGACCTGAACAGCGAACGGAAGGTGTGTCTGATCGGAAAGGATGTGGTGGACCGGCTCTTCAAGTTCGAGGAACCGCTCGGTAAATTCATCAAGATCAACGGTGTGTTCTTCCAGGTGATCGGTACAGGGAAGAAGAGCAGCAGCGGCGAAATGGGAGACAATCCGGATGCCAAGATCTACATCCCCTTCACCACTTTCCAGAAGGCCTTCAACAGCATGAACGTGGTCCATTGGTTCTCCATCATTGCCAAGCCAGGGGTCGATGTCGCCGTGGTGGAGAAGGACATCAAGACCCTGATGGCGCGAAAGCACCGCGTGGACCCGACCGATGAAAATGCCTTCGGTAGTTGGAACATGCAGCAGATGTACGGCATGATGAACGGCCTGTTCATGGGCATCAGTGGCCTTAGTTGGTTCGTTGGCATCTGTACTTTGTTAGCAGGTGTGATCGGGATCGGCAATATCATGCTCGTGATCATCAAGGAGCGAACGAAGGAGATCGGAATACGCAGGAGCATCGGTGCATCACCGCGTAGCATCACCACACAGATCGTGATGGAGGCACTTACACTCACCGTTATTGCCGGCTACTTCGGACTATTGATCGGTGTTGGGGTCCTTGAGGCCACGCGCGCGTTAGGGGCTGAAGGGGACTTCTTCAAGAACCCCGGAGTGGACCTGAACGTTGCCCTTGTCGCCTTCGCGGTATTGATCGTAAGCGGTTTGTTGGCCGGCCTGATCCCAGCACGCAGGGCACTTGCGATACGTGCAGTTGATGCCTTACGAGCAGAATAGAACGGGCGTTCCCACACGCCTCAACGAAATCGAAAAATGAAAAAGATCCTCAAGTACGTCCTCCTCTTCGGTCTGGTGGCCCTCTTCATCTGGACCATGTACTTCCTGTATGAGAAGAGCGCGAGCAAGCCGGACGAGTTCAACACGGAACTCCCCAAGAAGAACAACGTGGTGAAGAAGACCGTGGCCAACGGGAGCATCGTGCCGCGCAAGGAGATCCTGATCAAGCCCGTGGTAAGCGGGATCATCCGCGAACTGTACGTGGAGGCCGGGCAGCAAGTGAAGAAGGGTGATGCCTTGGCCAAGATCCAGATCATACCGGACATGATGTCCCTGAGCAGCGCTGAGAACCGAGTGCGCGCATCCGAGATCACCGTGGCCAACGCGCAGATGAACTACGATCGCAACAAGCCCTTGTTGGACAAGGGCGTGATCGCCCCTGCGGAGATGCAGACCTACGAGATCGGGCTGCGAAACGCGAAGCAGGAGCGCGAGGCCGCACAGGAGGCCTTGCAGGTGGTACGCGATGGGGTCAGCCGGAACAGCACGGGAAACACGGTCGTTCGTAGCACGATCGATGGCATGGTGCTCGATGTCCCGGTGAAGGAAGGGAACAGCGTGATCGAACGGAACAACTTCAACGAAGGCACCACCATTGCCGCGATCGCCGATATGACCGACCTCATCTTCCAAGGAACGGTGGACGAGAGCGAAGTGGGCAAAGTGGAACTGGGGATGCCCGTGGTGCTCACCGTGGGGGCCATCGACAACGCCAAGTGGGATGCCGAACTGGAGTACATCGCGCCCAAAGGCGTGGAGGAGAACGGGGCCATCCAATTCGAGATCCGTGCCGCAGTGGTCGTGAAGGAAGGGCAGCACCTACGTAGTGGGTACAGCGGAAATGCGGACATCGTGCTGGAGCGTCGGGATAGCGTGCTCACCGTGCCGGAGAGCATCGTAAGCTTCAATGCCAAGGGCGATTCGGCATTCGTACATGTGAAGAACGGCGAGGGCTGGAAGAAGACCTGGATCAAGACCGGCCTCAGCGACGGCATGAACCTGGAGATCCTGGAAGGCGTCACTGCCGAAACCGAATTACGTGGGGCGAAGAAGGTGGAAAAGGAACACGAGATCTCGGTCTCTTCGGAGTAGATCAGCACCTATCCAGCGGAAGCAACTCGCCGTCTGATACATTCGCTGCATGAACACGAGACTCCTTCCGTTGCTGGCCACTTTGGTGATCAGCGGATCCGCCTTCGCACAGAAAGCACCGGACCTCAAGAAGCTCGACGCATACATCGCCGATGCTATGGTGAAGTTCGATCAGCCCGGACTGGCCGTGGGTATCGTGAAGGACGGTACGCTGGTGTACGGCAAGGGCTTCGGCAAATTGGATCTCGCGAAGGCCGACCCCGTTACGCCGAACAGCATCTTCTTCATTGCCAGCATGAGCAAGGCCTTCACGGCATGTGCGATCGGCTTGTTGGTGGACGATGGCAAACTCGAATGGAACGACCCCGTTCGCAAACACATGCTCTGGTTCAACACGCCGGATCCTTATGTCACGGAACACATGATGGTGAAGGACCTCCTATGTCACCGCAGCGGTTGGATCACCTTCGATGGCGACCTGTTGTGGTATGGCACCGATCTGGACCAACGCGAGATCCTGGAGCGCCACGCGCACGAACCGATGGGCCTTCCGTTCCGCGACGAATTCGGGTACAGCAACCTGATGTTCATCGCGGCCGCGCAGTTGATCGAAGCAGTGAGCGGGAAAACGTGGGACGCTTTCGTGACCGAGCGCATACTCACACCGCTCGGCATGTCGCGCACCACGGTGGATACGAAGGCACTCGCAAGCATGCCGGATATCGCCTTGCCCCACGTGCGCAGCGGCCAAGTGGCCAACGCACCGCAAGTGAGCATGCCCTACCAGACGTTGGAAGGCGCGGACGGTGCGTGTGGCATCAACAGCTGTATCAATGATCTTGCGAAGTGGGATGCCATGTGGGCCAATGAAGGGAAGGTGGACGGCAAGGCCTTCATCAGCGATGCCACCTACGGCGAGATCACCGCGATCCATTTGGCCATGGGCGGAAGGCGAGACGGGGCGGCCCTTGGTTGGTTCGTGGAAGAGAACAACGGCAACACCGTGATCACGCACAGCGGAGGCATGCCGGGCTTCATCCTCGATCATGCAGTGGTACCGGAAAAGGACTTGGCGGTGATCTGTTTGGGCAACGGCGAGAGCTACAGCGTGTTCGCCATAACGAACAAGATCCTGGATCTCTACCTCGGTGACGGAAAAGCCGATCCGGTGGCGGACATCCTCCCTCGTTTGGCAAAGCGTGATGCACACGAAATACAGCGCAGGCAGGACCGTGTGGATGCACGCGCGAAGGACACGGCACCCACTGTGGACTTGGCCGTTATTGCGGGTACCTATGCGGACAAGATCTACGGAGAAGCCACCATCACGGAAATGTTCGGCCGACCCATTCTTTCCCTCACACCTGCGAAGGACCTGCTCTCCGGCGATCTGGAGCATTGGCATTTCGACACGTGGAAATGGAATCACGCGGATCCCTTCCTCGAACCCGGATACATCACCTTCCAATTCGATACCGACCACAAGGTCACCGGATTCAAGATCGATCTGCACAGCCCGGACTTCCACTTCTACAAGCTGGATTTCAAGAAGCGCTGACCTACTTTGGGTAGTTGCTTCGGCCAAGCCACGGAACAGCACTGTATCCACTCCGGCACCACATGCGCATCTTTGACCTTATGTCGGAGCGTACTTCGAGCCTGCTCTTCTTCTTGGTCACCCTTTTCCTAAGCAGCTGGTACGTGGACGCGTCGCAGAACGACAACATCACCAGCCGGGCTGCTACGGTAGCCGCACTCGTGGAGCAAGGCACCTTCCGGATCGACACATTCAACATATTGACCGGAGACAAAGCCCTGTTCGAAGGCCACTACTATTCGGAGAAAGCGCCATTGCCTGCCCTTCTGGTCGCTCCGTTCCATGCGCTCGCGTTGCTGTTGCACTTCACGCACCCCAGTACAGCGACCGCCTTGGACCCCGGTCTGCTTCGTCTGGGTGGCATCGTTGCAGGGAGCGTTCCCTTCGCCGTGATCCTGCTTCTGGTTTGGCAGCGGGTTCGGCGATCCGCGTGGCGCATTGCACCATCCACCGTGGTGCTGCTCACCTTCTTCGGCTCCTTCCTCTTCATCTATGCGGGCAGCTTCTTCGGGCATTTGATCGGCGCGATGTTCGTGCTGCTTGCTCTGCGTGCGAAAACACTGGAACATTACGTTTGGACCGGCGTGTGGGGAGGTTGCGCAGTGCTCTGCGAATTCTCTCTTGTGATCTTCCCACTTTGCTGGATCATCGATCTCGGTTGGAAATCCTATCGGCACGGCTCTGCGCGTCCACTTCTGAAAATGATCGCAGGTGGTTCGCCGTTTTTGGTCTTCTTGCTGGTGTACAATACCGCGCTCTTCGGATCGCCCTTCGCCATGGGCTACGCTCATGTGGTGGGATACACGAGCGCCGGTGGAGGGCTGCTCGGTGCCTTCGACCCGGGATCCTTGTTCGGACTGACCATCAGCATGTACCGAGGACTTTTCCCGCATATGCCGATCCTGATCCTCGGCCTGATCGCGGCGTGGAAAGGGCGCAGGTCCATTCTGGATAACGGACCCATGAACGCGCTGGTTCCCAGCATCCTGCTCTTCGTCTTTGTGGCGTTGTTGGGCATGTGGTGGGGTGGCTGGGCATTCGGTCCACGGCATTTGACCACGGTGGGTATGGTACTCGCCTATGGCACGCTCCCCTACCTGGCCGAACGGACATGGTCACGCTGGGCGGTCCCATTGGTGGGGCTGTTCGGGATCGTCTATGCCTTTGGTGCGCAATTCACGTTGTGGCACGGTATGCCAACAGGCGTTCAGAACCCGTTGTTGGAGTTGGTGCTCCCGGCGGTGCGCAACGGCCAATGGACCACCATGCAATGGCCTACACTGCTCGGTGTAGCCCCCGGGGTGGCGAACCTGCTCTTCGTGTTGGTCTTTGCACTTGTAGTGGTTCTTGGTGCCTGGATGGAGCGCACGAGGCCGGTGCAGGATTCATCCCTTCCATTGCGCTGATCGCGACCGACAAGATGAAGGTCACATCCAATACGTCCAGCTTCCTATCCTCGGCGAATACCTCGCATTCGCGCATGCGTCGAAGTGTGTGCTGCGCATGTCACCTTTCGGTAAATGCGGTCGATCGGATGCCTCGATCTTTCTCCTGAACTTTGGCGCTTTCCAGGACCGTTTCACGCAAGTCCTTGGCCTCACCTGATATGCACCTCTTCCACCAAACGGACCTGAACGCGGACGTGATCGAGCTTTCCACCGAGGAGGCCCATCATGCCACGGCCGTGCTTCGGTTGGCCGTAGGCACCACCATTGGGCTGATGGATGGACAAGGCCAACGGGCCGAAGCGGAATTGATCACCGTGGGCAAGCGCGGTTGCACGGCGCAGGTGATCTCCCGTACCATACACCCTCCGGAACGGGCGCACCGCATCCACATCGCCGTGGCACCTACGAAGCAAATGGACCGCCTGGAATGGTTCGTGGAAAAGGCCGTGGAGGTGGGTGTGGACCGCATTACACCGATCATCACCGAACGCAGCGAACGCACCAAGCTGCGACTGGACCGCCTGCAGCGCGTGGCCATTGCCGCCATGAAACAAAGTCAGCGCACGTGGCTGCCCGTGATCGATGAAGCCGTGAAACTGGACCAGTTCCTGAACGAAGTGCTCCCCGCCCAACGCTTCTTCGGCTGGTGCGAAGGCGAACACACTTCGCTGATGCAGGCCTATACTCCGACGCAAAATGCCTTGGTCCTGATCGGCCCTGAAGGCGACTTCACAGCGGAGGAGGCCGATCGCCTACGAGCCTTGGGTTTCGCAGCCATTTCCTTGGGCCATGCACGACTCCGCACCGAGACCGCAGCGTTGACAGCTTGCACGTGGATGAGCCTGGCGCAGCAGCGGTAACTTCGCCCCATGATCCTCCGACTGGTCGTACTTCTCGCCATGAGCGCATGGGCACATGCCCACATGGTCACATGCGCCCAAGGCAGCTTCCAACTGGCCGTGCTCAAATACAACGGTGGTGGCGACTGGTACGGCAACCCCACCAGCGTCCCCAACCTGGTCAAGTTCTGCAACGCGCAAATGGGCATGGGCATCAACCCTGAAGTGCCGGTGGTGGAAGTCGGAAGTCCCGACCTCTTCACCTACCCTTTCGTACACATGACCGGCCACGGCAACGTGGTGTTCTCGCAGCAGGAGGCTGAGAACCTGCGCACCTACCTCATGGGCGGCGGCTTCTTGCACATCAGCGACAACTACGGCATGGATCCCTTCATCCGACCGATGATGAAGCGTGTGTTCCCCGAACTCGAGTTCTTGGAACTGCCCTTCGCCCACGGCATCTACCACCAGCAGTTCAACTTCAGCCAAGGGTTGCCGAAGATCCACGAACACGACGATAAACCGGCACGCGGCTACGGCCTGTTCTGGGAAGGGCGCCTCGTGTGCTTCTACGATGTGGAGTGCGACCTCGGCGACGGCTGGGAGGACCCCGACGTACACGGCGACAGTGAAGCAACACGCACCAAGGCCCTGCAGATGGGCGCCAACATCGTGCGGTTCGCGTTCAGCGGAGCGGAGAATTGAGCGGGGCCTCGTTCGCAACCTTGCTCCGGGCTGTCAATTGGGCCCTGAGCAGGAACGGGATCCCTTGGAAAGCGCTGATCTACTCAGAATGGATCAACGACTATTCCGTTACGGAGCAGCATCGCTAGATCCTTCCACCTCTTGCTTCCGCAGGACCCTCCAGATCGGACGCAACAACAAGCGGGAGAACATATAGCAGACCAGACCAAGTGAATAGATCAACGAAATGTGATAGGGCCAGAATTCCCTTTTGAAGATCACGTTACAAGCGTTTAGCGCGTTGATCACGATGACCGCCAACGCAACAAGGAACAAGACGTAGATCGTCAGCTTATTGAACCGCTTATACGACTTGAGGTCCTTGAGCCGAATGGCAATATCAATACCGAAGTATGTGTAGATAACACAGGTCATGCCACTGCTGATGGCCCACACAACCTGATCGCTGATACCGAAATTGGATAGCAACAAAGGCAAGGTCGAATAGAAGGCGCTCATGAGCCCGGTATTCACCACCAGTGCCAATCCGACAACATCCCCTCTCCTGATCTTTTCCCCTTCCTTGAACTGGAACGTGCCAATGATGCCCGCGAAACCGGCAACGGCAACAGCGACCTGAGTGAACGTCAGTAGTTGATCTGCATTTTCCATGTTGGTCATGATCTATGTGTTCCCACAGTGGGCACTCTACAGGTCCAATTGGATCCGGACCACAACAGGATCCGTCCTGCGCTCTTGGCGGGTATCCCGTAACACGTACAAGGTATCCGTATTCCGGCACAAGCCCGGAACGACGCAATGGAGCGGAATGACAAAGTAGAGATCCACTACTTTGTAGTCTCCTAAACCTCCCGTTATGCGTACATCCCTACTCCTCTCCGTCGCGTTGTTCCCACTTGCCAGCCTTTGCCAGGACGGCGTGCTTGACCCGAGCTTTTCCGGTGATGGCATTGCCACGCACGGCTTCGGACTGGCCAACGACGTGGCACGCAAGGTGATCCAACAACCTGATGGGCGCATCCTTGTCGGTGGCAACACCTTCGTGCTGGGTGCATCGGCCTTCGGTGTGGCGCGCTTGCTGGAGAACGGTGAGTTGGATGTGAGCTTCGCTGAGGATGGCTATACGGTGCACCAAGTGAGTTCCATGGGCGATGCCGCGTTCGATATGGCCTTGCAGCCCGACGGCAAGGTCCTTCTTGCCGGGGTCAGCAGCGAGGTCGGCAGCAATGGCATCGGTCTTATGCGCTTCGAGGCGGATGGTGAATTGGACATGGGATTCGGAACCGAAGGCGTCTCCATCGCGAACATCCCGGGCCAGAGTGTGGAGATCTACGGCGTGGCCCTGCAGGCCGATGGCAAGATCGTGGTGTGCGGCATGGCCTTCAGTGTTGGGGGCCAATTGCTCGTAGCGCGATTCGATGACACCGGGGCGCTCGACCTCAGCTTCAACAGCACCGGCTATACCCTCGTGCCCATCGGGGAATATGCGGTGGCCTATGATGTGGCCATTCGTCCGGACGGCCGGATCATCGCCGCGGGCCATACCGAGACCAACGGCAACGCCAGCTTGGCCTTGGCCCAGTTGGATACGGACGGCGCCTTGGATGCGTCCTTTGGTACCGACGGTATCGTCACCACCGAACTGGGGTACAGCTGGGAACGCATCAACGGCTTCACCTTGGACCCCGACGGTGCCCTTATCGGAGTCGGTACCGTGGGCATGGCCTTCGACTTCGACACCTTCGATGCGATTGCCGTACGCTACCTCCTGAACGGGACCTTGGATACCTCGTTCGGCACCAACGGTCTGGTGATCATGGACCACAGCGACGCAGAGAACGGCGCATACGATGCCGCCCTACAAGGTGATGGTAAGATCCTGATCTGCGGGGGTGCCGATGTGGTGGGCCAATATCAATTCGCATTGACCCGCCTGCTGACCACCGGCATGATGGACAACACCTTTGGCACGGGGGGTACCGTACTTACCGCAGTCGGGACAGAAGGCAGCGAGGCCTATTCCATCACCATGCAAAGCGATGGCAGGATCCTAGTATCGGGAACCTCCGGTGATCTGTTCGGTGCCGACTTCGCCGTGGCGCGCTATACCAGCGGCTTGGCCGATGGTATTCTGGAAGCAGCGGCCCCGCTGGACATCGTGGTGTTCCCCAACCCTGCTACCGAACGCATCAGCGTGCAGCACACCAGCACTACAGGCACCGTGGCGCTGGAGGTGATCGATACCGAAGGACGCGTGGTGTTGCAGCACAGCATTAACGCCACGCAGCGCATCGAACTGGATGTTCGTGCCTTGGCTGATGGCCGCTATGTGCTGCACCTTATCGACGGGAAAGCGCGGTATGCGGGTTCGTTCGTGAAGGTGCAGTAGGGCATTTCTCGACTTGGTCTCGCAAGGGGAGCCTTGGCCTTGGAACTCCCCCGCAACCGTCACTGCGGCCTCGAGCCGCAGTCCCGATACTCCTTGACGAGGCGGTTGGTCATGCTCCAGTCCCAACGGGATTCCGGCTCAAGGCCGGAATGACGGATTCGAGGGGGGCCTACGGCACCTGCTCCACCCGCGTGTTCGTAGGCACCGTACCGCCGATATTCACGAGGATCGGGTCGCGGTCATTGTCGGCGCCGGTGTACTTGCTGACGCCGTCCATGTTGGTATCGGCCACGTGGTAGCCGCCTACGGTTGCGGTGGGCACGGTGCCACCGATGCGTTGCAGGATCAGGTCGCGGTCGTTGTTAATGCCGGAGTACTTCAGTTCGCCGTCGCTGCTGCTATCGCCCATCCAATGCACGCGCACACCGTTCACGTCGCGCATGGCCTCGGTGCCGTGCAGGGGCACGATCGGGTCGCTCAGGTCGATGGTGACCTCCGATGCACCCAGCGCGATGGGTTGTGCCGTCATCACGCCCAAGTGGTTGCGGTGGCGAAGCACGATGTGGTAATCGCCTGGAGGCGCGGTGATGCGTGGTGTGCTCGTACCATCCTTGTCCACCATGGTACCGCCGCGCAGCAGCAGGCAGGAACGGGTGGCCACCAACGTATTGGCGGAAGTGCCCGTGCGCAGTTCGATCATCACCCAATCCACCACGGCATCCACACCGGTGGTCTGTAGCACGGCGGCATCAATGGTCTCGCCTCCGCCTTCGCCGGCGTGTGTGAAACCGAGTGCCGTGAAGGGTTCCGTCAGTGGCACCAGGGCTTGGGTGCGCAGGTCATCGCGCATCAGTTCCGTGGCCTCCATATAGGCGCCTTCCAAAAAGCTGCGCAGCGGTACGCGCACATAGGGTTCGCTGCAGGCCACGCCGGTAAGGAGCTGTGCGTAGAGCTCGTCCATGTAACTGTCGTTGTCCGCTCCCGCCTGCCGGGTGCCGGTCAAGATCACGCGCACGCTGCGGGTGCCAACAGGCACGGCTGCATCGTTCTGCACGCGCGTCCATGTGCCGGTGTTGCTGCCGATCTCGGGCGCGCTGCCCAGCAACGTGCCGCCTGCGTTGCGGAACTCCAGTGCCATCTTCGGCAGGTCGCTGCCTTGCCAGTTGGCGAACCAGCCGCCATAGCGCAGGGTGGCCGTTCCGGCATCGATCGCAGTGGCATCGCCGCTCACGTCCACATCCTGGTAGGCACGGCCATAGGCGTTATCGGTACACAGTGCGCCCAGCGCGAAGTAGTAGGTGCCCAAGTAGGGCGAAATGCCGTTGCACTCCCCGGCCGTCAAGGACTCGATCACGCCATCGGTGGCCGTCCAACCGGTGGTGCCGTTCTCGGCGTTGCCGTTGGCCAAGAGGTTCGGGCCGCTTTGAGAAGTACCCGTCTGGAAGGTGACCGGTGTGCTCCATGCGCTCCACTCCAGGCTGCGGTCCCGGTAGCGCACGCGCCAGCAGTAAGTGGTGTTGGGCTGTAGGCCCGTCACGGTCTCGTCGCTCAGGTCATCGCCAGCTTGTGTATCCAACGCGTTGTACCAGTTCTGGTACTGGCGCCACACATCCACCACGGGGCTGCTCCAGTCGTTGCAGTCGGTGCTCAGCTGCCAGTGGGTATCGCCGTGGCCATCGCCATCGGCATCGAAGAAGGGCGAGCCTTTCAGCACCACGCAATCGGGGCTTACCACATCCGTTGCGCCGGGGAACAGGCCCACGGGCACCATGGGCGCGTTGTTGTTGCTGCGGATGCTGATCAGGTCCTCCAGCGTATTGTCCTCCGTGGTGGTGGCATCGCCGATGCTGAAGCGTTTCAGCGTGAAGCGCGGATCGGCACCTGCCTCCACCTCTACCACCACGTAGCCGTACTCATCATCGCTGATGGAGTATTCCGGGTAGTCGAAGTTGGCGAACTCGCCCCAGTAATCGATGCTGCCACCGGCCGTGGCCACGTTCACCATCAGGTGCGTGTGGTCCCGGCTTTGCCCGCGGCTGTAGGCGTGCGTGTGGCCGCAGAAATGGATGCTCGGCTTGCCGCAGTTGGTGCTGAACTGTTCCATGCGCGCGATCACCTCGCCGGTGTAGTCCGTGTTGCCGGCGATCCACAGTTCGCTGTGGTGCGGATGGTGCAATTGCGCGAACACGAAGTCGATGTCCGGGTCGGTGCAAGCATCGGCCAGCACGCCGTCCAGCCAATCCAGCTGCGCCTGTAAGCGGTAGCCCGTGTTGCTGTCCATACCGATGATGCGCACGTTGCTATGGTCCTTGTACCACCAATGCTCTTCATAGCCCGCGGTGCCATTGTCGGGCAGTTGGAAGTAGTTGAAGTAGTGAACCGTGTTGATCTCGTGGTTGCCCAGCACCGGGTACACCGGCACGTAGCTGAAGAGCGGGTTGGCCGGATCGAAGAAGGTGCTCTTCCACGAGCCATAGTCCGGGCCATTGTCCACCAGATCACCGGGTATCACGATCATGGCCAGCTCCTCGCTCAGGTCCGGTCCCATGCTATCGTTCACATGCTCGATCACGCCATTGTGTACCACCTCCCAGAACTTGTTGGGCTGGCTGCCATCGCGCTGCATGTCGCTCATGGCCACGATGTTCGTGGGCGCCTCTGCGCTTTGCAGGGCGGGCGTCTTGAAGTGGAACAGCGCACTCTGGGCCGCACCCGTTATCACCTTGTAGTGGTAGGTGGTGGCCGGTGCCAAGCCGCTTAGCGTAACCGTATGCATCCGCGCCGTGCCGTTGCTGATGAAGCTACTGCCGCCACCGCTGCTGCCCAGCGCCACCGTGGTGCCGTACTGCACGGTACTCTCGGTGCCGCTGCTGGTCTCCCACAGGATCGTCATGCGCTCGGGCTCGGCATCCTGCAAGTAGGGTTGAACCAGCATGGTCTGCGCTGTGGCGGCTGTGGCTAAAACGGCAAGAGCGAGGAGGACGAGGGAGCGGACGGGGCGGGACATGAGAGCAAATTACGGAAGCGGGCCTTAATAGCTGTGGCGAGGCAGGTGGGCATCTGGGCATCTTGGCCGTTCGGCATGCTTGGCTCTTGCGGCTTTTTAGGCATCGGCCCTTGGCCTTTGGCGGCATTGGCGATCGGGCCTCTTAAGCTTCTTGGCCTTCAAAAGCCTTTTGGCCTGCGGCCACCGCTGAACCAATGCGCCGCATTCCTACATTCGGCACATGTCCAAAACCGGCCCGCAGGGCATTCAAGCATTCATTACCAAATGGGAAGTAAGCGGTGCCGCCGAACGGGCCAATGCCCAGCTCTTCATTGCGGAACTGTGCGACGTGATCGGTGTGGAACACCCGCAACCGAAGACGCCCGATGAACACGCCAACGCCTACGTCTTCGAAAAGGCGATCCCCGTGAACGCACAGCGCCCGAGCAGCGCACCCGTACCGTCGACCCAGTGGGTCGACACCCCCACCACCAATTTCATCGATTGTTACAAGAGCGGATGTTTCGTGCTGGAAACGAAACAGGGCGCCGACGCCGTAGGTGGCGGCGCAGGGGCGGACCATGGTCCGCCCGTTTCTGAACAAGGCGCACAGCGCCTGAAACAGCGCAAGACCGGCCACGGCATACGCGGCACCAAGGGCTGGGACACCGCCATGCTGAAGGCCCGCGAGCAGGCCCAACGCTACGCCCGCGCCTTGCCCAAGGAAGAGATC
>JADZGG010000158.1 GCA_020854015.1 Flavobacteriales bacterium | reverse complement strand
CATGGTGCGCTTGGAAGGTGCTTCCTGGTATTCTGCGCGCTGGGCGGTATGCTTGCCACGCACCGATTCCGGGATCAG
Source organism: Flavobacteriales bacterium (assembly GCA_020854015.1). Taxonomy (GTDB): domain Bacteria; phylum Bacteroidota; class Bacteroidia; order Flavobacteriales_F; family PHOS-HE28; genus PHOS-HE28. Next base: position 8,739 of record JADZGG010000158.1, on the reverse strand, counting down.
TATTTCGATAGACCGCCCTTGAAGTTCCGCTGGGGTATATCCGAACAGATCTTCGATCCTAGGGTTCAGCAGGACGATCCGACCTTTTCCATCCACCACCACCAACCCTTCCGCGGCCGTTAGGAAAAGCAGCTCACAGATCTCAGCGACCTCGTTCTGCCTAAAGGATGTGTGGATCTCGTCCATGCCGGTGCAAGTTACCTACACGCGCCATGGAGCGATCAAGTTCCGATGGGCTTCACGATCGGACGCCCTGAGCGCTCATCATAGACCCGCCATTTCAGCAAGGGTGGTGCGTACAGGTTCAAGGTCATCGATCGCCCCGGCCCCACATTGCTGTATCGATGGATGCTATGCGCCTTGTCGAAGGTGCTCACCGTTCCCACGACAGGTTCGGTGGCGCGTACAAGATGCAGCCCTCCACCAGCGGCCGTCGTGAAGCGTTCCTCCAACATGGTGCCGGACACCAGCATCACATGCGCTTCCAGGCTATCGTGGTCGTGAATGGAGGTGCGTTGTCCCTCTTCGTAGCAGATCAACAGCAGTTCATAACCTTCCCGTTGTGCGATGCAGTTGCGCGTATAGTGCTTCGGGTTCCACGTGGCGAAGCCCAGCACATCCTTGACATCAATGGCCACTGAACGCATGATCCGCCCATGCCCTCCCTGTCCGGGGCCTTTATCCAGTTCAGCGATCAGCTCTTCCAGCGATCGGATGGTATGGGCACGCGTCATCGTATTTCCCCTCGCAAAGGGATCTAACCAGCGGGCGAACGTATCCATCCCGATGAGGATCGAGGATGACATTGGTCATGTGAGGAGATCAGGAGGGGGGCGGTCGACACGCATTGGGGGCAGCGGCTTCGATCCTGAGCACATGAACGCCGCCCTCGTGCGGAACCCGGCAGCGAAGTCGCGTGCCGAGCGAAAGGAAAAGGGCCGAACATCCGGCCCTTTTCACTGCATCATATCAAGGTTCACATCCACTTGGTGGCCCAAGCATAGAATTCGGTCTTCAGTTCAGCATAGAGCTTCTCGAAGGTGTCGAAACGATCGCGGAGCCCGCCATGGTCCTTGTACAAGCGATGCTCGATGGCGATCGGGCGCTCCTTGCTTTCCTTCTCCAGGAAGTTCTCGTGCTCCTTGATGTCGTGTCGAAGCTCATCGATCACTTCGCGTTGACGGATGTACTGGTTCTGGAAATGCTCCAATTGGGCCATCGCTTCCGCCCCATTGTTGCGTTTCACGATGTCCTCCATCCGGTGCTCGAAGATGCCGATCTCATCCTTGTAGAAACGCAAAGCGTTCAACCACATGTTGTGGTCGAAGTGCAGATCACCGATATGCTTGTGCGTTGCGGTGTGTGTGGCGGTGGTGCTCATGGGGTCCTGGGATCGTGTGCAATGAAGGTATGCAACGAAGCTAACCCCTCACCGAAGGCTCAGCGCATGACCAAAGTCACCAGGGAAGATGAAAGCGCTCAGTTCACTTTCGCAGATCCACCGGCACGTAGTCGCGTTTGGTGGCACCGGTGTAGATCTGGCGGGGGCGGCCGATCGGCTCCTTGTTCTCCACCATTTCCTTCCACTGTGCGATCCAGCCTGGCAGACGGCCCAAAGCGAACATCACGGTGAACATGCGGGTGGGGATCCCGATGGCGCGGTAGATGATACCGCTGTAAAAATCCACGTTGGGGTACAACTGACGGCTGATGAAGTAATCGTCCTTCAGCGCGATCTCCTCCAGCTGCTTGGCGATGTCCAATACGGGGTCGTTCACGCCCAGTTTGCGCAGCACTTCATCGCAAGACTTCTTGATGATGGTGGCGCGGGGGTCGAAGTTCTTGTAAACGCGGTGACCGAAACCGAACAGGCGGAAGGGGTCGTTCTTGTCCTTCGCCTTGTCCACCCATTTCTGGATATCACCACCATCGTTGCGGATGGTCTCGAGCATTTCGATCACCTCCTGGTTGGCGCCACCGTGCAAAGGACCCCACAGGGCCGCGATGCCCGCGCTGACCGCGCTATACAGGTTGGCCTGACTGCTACCCACCATGCGCACCGTGCTGGCACTGCAGTTCTGTTCGTGATCGGCGTGGAGGATCAGCAACTTGTTCAAAGCATCGGCCACCACAGGATCCACTTCGTATTCCTCGGTAGGGAGACCGAACATCATGTACAGGAAGTTCTCTACATAGCCCAACTTGTTGCTGGGGTACATGTAGGGATGGCCCAGGTTGTTCTTGTAACTGATGGCCGCCAATGTGGGCATCTTGGCGATCAGACGGAAAATGGTGCGTTCCACATCCTTGCTCGGGCGATGCGGGTCCTGGCTCTTGGGGTAGAAGGTGCTCAGGGAGTTCACCATGGCACTGAGGATGCCCATGGGGTGCGCGTTGTTCGGGAAGAACTCGAAGAAGCGCTTCATGTCTTCGTGCACCAGCGAATGGTACCGGATGTTCCCCGTGAACTCCTCCAATTGCTTCTTGTTTGGCAGGTCGCCGAAGAGCAGTAGGTAGCTCACTTCCAGAAAAGAGGCCTTCTCGGCCAATTGTTCGATCGGATAGCCGCGGTACTGTAAGATCCCCTCTTCACCATCCAGGAACGTGATGGCGCTCTTCGTGGCACCCGTGTTCTTGTAGCCCAGGTCCAACGTGATATAGCCGGTCTCCTCGCGCAACTTGGCGATGTCGATGGCCTTCTCGCCCTCGCTTCCCTCTACGATCGGGAACTCGTACGTCTTTCCGTCCAGGATGATCTGCGCCTTATTGCTCATGACTTCACAGGTGATACCGACAGGGGGATGATTTTCGCGGCGCTAATTTAACGGCGTTGGCGCTCCAAGGTTCGCTTTTCGTCGGAACCACCGCGGAAGGCTTGGGATGCGCTTCGCAGCGTCCTGTTGCAGGCAACATCCTGTCAGGGTTGGCCGTCATACCGGTGCTCCGAACAATGGACGGTAATTTCGACCATCCGCAAGTAGCTTTGAAACAGACCCACCACCGCATATGACCGCCCGTAAGACACGTTCCGCATTCAAGACCTCCACGCTTACGAGCCTGGCAAGCGCGCTGTTGCTGTTCGCGATCACCCTTGTCCCCCGAGAGGCCCAGGCCCAGTCACCGACCCGCATGGCTGAGGTGATGCCTGAATTCCCGGGTGGCCAGCCAGCCCTCACGGCTTATGTCGCTTCGAACGTCTCTTATCCGGAAGCCGCCAGGAAGGCCGGTGCGGAAGGAACGGTGTACGTGCATTTCGTGGTCGCCGCGGACGGCTCTGTGACCGACGTGAGGGTGCCCCGCCCGGTGGACCCCGATCTGGAGGCCGAGGCCATGCGTGTTGTGAAGACCATGCCCACTTGGAAGCCTGGACAGCAGGCCGGTGCTGCGGTGCCGGTGCTGATGACCCTGCCTGTAGCGTTCAAGCTGTAAGCATTCCTTAACCTTCAAGGTTGTCGGGCCGTATGCAAGGCCATGACACGACCGGCTCTCCCCCGGTGGATCACGCTGGTCCTCCTAAGCATTTCATTCTTGAGGCTGATCGCTCAGGTGGATCCGGACGAACCCGTCTACGCGCTGGCTGAGCAGATGCCCGAGTTCCCCGGAGGGACCTCCGGGTTGCGGAACTGGCTGGCCCAACACATGGAATTCCCGGAGGAGGCGCTCGATGCCGCCATTACCGGTCCCATTCAGGTCTCTTTCGTGGTAGGCTCGGATGGTGCCGTGCGGCAAGCCCAGGTGGTGCGCGGACAACATGCGGCCTTGGATGCCGAGGCGCTTCGCTTGGTGAACGCCATGCCACCCTGGACCCCAGGCCGCCAACGGGGTCGCGCCGTGAGCGTGCTTTACACATTGCCGATCCGCTTCAGCATGCGGGCCGCTGCGGCCCAGTCCACGCGAGACACGGTCCCAAAGCCACTGACGCAGGCCCGGTAGGAACGAAGAAGCGCCCCCGGCGGGAGCGCTTCGATCGTGATCTGATCAGTGTCGGATTATTCGTTGTGGGGCTTGCCGGACTTCTGGGCTTTCTTCTTCTCCTTCATTTCAGTGTGCTTTGCCTTGCGCAGCTCCTCCATCTTGGCAAATTGCTCCGGCGTGAGGATCCCTTTCAGCTCCGCGTCCCGCTGAACCTTCAGCTCCTTGGCCTTGGTGCGCATGGCCTCCTTGTCGGCACCTTGCTCTTTCGTTGCGGCGAGGGCTTGTGTGAAGGCCAGGTTGGCAGCTTGCACCTTGGTCTTCTGGTCCGCGTTCAGTCCCAGTTCAGCGGACATCTTCTCAGTGCGGTCCGTAGCCCGTTGTTCAGGCGTCTTCTTTGGATCATCCGTGTCCAGGTCTTGCGCGTGAAGCGCGGGGGACAGCAGCAGTCCGGTGAACAGGGCCAGATTCAGCAGGAAGGACTTCATGGTTCGTTGTGTTGGTTCACTGTTAAGACTACGAACGCCGTGCCGGGTTTGATCGGTCATTGCGGAACCTGATCGCCACGAGTCGGAGCGTTGAGCAAGGAATACACTGCAGAGTCCAGGAACTCACCGTTCCACAGATAATTCTCCTTGAACAGGCCTTCCAGCAAGAACCCGTTGCGTTCCAGCAGCGTCCGTGAACGTGTGTTCCTGGGGTCGGTGACGGCCTCTATGCTGTGGAAGTGGAATCGCTCGAATCCACAGGCCACGGCGGCTTTCAGTGCTTCGCTCATCAGTCCTTTTCCCCAATGATCGGGCGAAAGCAGGTAGCCGATCTCGCCCCGATGATGGTCAAGTTTCAACCGGTAGTAGCCGATGGTGCCAATGATCTCCGGTCTTTCATGCAAGGCCATGCCCCAGCTGATGCCTTGGTTGTTCGCCCTGTCGTTCTCCGTGCGACGGATCAGGTCCTCGGCATCCGCCAGGCTCGTGCTGCGCGGACGCCCGATGTGCTCCATGGTGCGTGGGTCCTGCCGAAGTGCATGTATGGCAGGCGCGTCATGCAGTGTCAGCTGCCGCAACAACAAACGTTCGGTCCGCAGCGTCGGGAAAGTGGAGAGGTCCAGGTCAAGCATGCGGCAATGACGAGAGGAAATTGCGCAACGTTGCATTGAAGCGCACGGGGTCCTCAACGTTGCTCAGGTGCGCCACGTTCGGGATCACCACCAGCTCGCTGTGCGCGATCGCTTGGTGCATGGCTTCGCTCGTGGGCAATGGCATCAGTTCATCCTCCGCGCCTGTGATGATGAGGGTGGGAACGGAGATGGAGCTGAGCAAGGCGGTGCGATCCGGTCGTTGGGCCATGCCGAGCGCAGCGGCCGCCACAGCATCCGGTCGTTGCCGGGCCATCATGGCTTCCATGGAAGCGACCAGCTCAGGGTCCGAGGTGCGGGTGTGTTCGGAGAGCACCTTGGGCAGCGTGGCCCGTGCGATCACGGGTACCCCCTTCTCCTTGGCGTTGCGCGCTGTCTCCTGCCGGGCCGCGCGTCCTTCTTCCGTGTCAGCGCCCGATCGTGTGTTGCAGAGCACCAGCGCTTGCACGCGCTCCGGCCACCGTTCCAGGAACGCGAGGGCGATGTAGCCGCCCATGGAAAGGCCGCACAAGACGATGCGTTCCGATCCCGGAAGTCCGCGTTCATCCAGTAGCTTCTTCAGGTCTTCGGCATAGGCCTCCATCGTCATCACATCGGGTACCGGGCCACCCGCCCCGAAACCGCGAAGGTCCGGGGCCAACACATGCGCACTGGCGCTCAAAGCGGCCACTTGCGCGTCCCATAGCGTGTGATCATGCGGGAAGCCGTGGATCAGCAGGAGGGTGGGGAGGTCGGTCATGTCCTCGAATGTAACCTTAGCCTTTGCGGTCCCGACCTTTGGACCATGATGACCCTGTTTCAGCGAATGGTCACTTGCGTGCTGGTGCTGTGCTCCGGAGCCACGGCCGCCAAGGAGTATGTGGTGCCCGCGGGTGACGTTGGAAGCTACTTTGCCAGCCTGCCGGCGGATGCCACCTACCTAAGCTTTTCAGCTGCGGATGTGTACACGAGCAATGGTGACATCGTGCTGCCACCGACGCGCATGTTGGTGATCGATGGTCGCGGTGCACGCCTGATGCTGGGGCCCGCTTCGAACGGGTTCACCTGTGCGGTGGCCGATCAGAAAGCTGCTACGGCGCGACTTTCCAGCCGGTATGTGATCAAGGACTTCGCTGAGGTCAGCAACGGACGCAAGGCGGTCGATCTGCAGGCCACTTTAGGAAGCATCGTCAGCAATTGCCGTTTCAGTGGGCAGACCGAAGTGGCCGTGGACCTCCGTTTCTGCCTGATGGCGCGTTTGGAGAACCTGATGGTGACCAATCCGGGAGGACGCGGGATCGTACTTCGCCATGGGGATTGGCCAGGAGGCACTGGCTTCAACAGCCAGAGCAACAGTTCGGTGATCGAGCAGTGCCGTGTGTACGCCTCGAAGACGACCACGAGCGCGTTCATGGTGTTGAACAGCGGTGGTGTTCGCATGACCGATTGTGTGAGTGAAGGCGCCCCAGTGGACTTCGACCTCTTCCTATCAGCCACCACCGATGGAGATGAAGACCGGTTCGCTCGCAACACCGTTGTCAAGTCCTTCACCCTGTCGAACTTCCATGTGGAGCACTCGTCCCGCATCGCGTCGATTCATGTGAACATGCCGGCGAAAGCCAGTGTGAACCTCTCCAACATCTATTGGAACGGGGTGCAGTCGGCTCCGGTGATCCGGTATGTGATGGGACAGTTGAACCTATCCGATATCGGCTGGTGGAACGATGGCTTCGTCATACAGACCCGCATCAGCGCGCCACGCATCACGGTCCAACGGTGCCACAACGGGCTTGATATAGGCGACCCGAAGACGCACACGGATGCGAAGGCCGGCGTGTTGGAATTGCGTGATGCATTGCCTGAGAACAAGCAATTGAAGCTGACCTACGTGGTCGTAAGAGATAAGGCGATGTGAGGCTATCGAGCCCGTCAACTTTGCCCTGTCGGAAATCCATCAATGCTCCGCGCATTCTTCTCGGAACGGTAGCTGTTCAGCCCGTCCTCGCCCTTCTTCACGGCCCAGTCCAGCAGCTGTGTGCGGTCCGCTTCGTAGGTGTACAGCGGAATGCCGAAGCCACAACTGGTCTGCACGCTGTCGAGTTGTGCCACGATGAGCTGGCGTTCTCCGGGAAGCTCGGGGCCGAAGGATGGCCGTAACTCGCTCCAATCCGGGTCGCCAGGTCTTACGACTCGCCCATGGCCGTATAGGCGCAAGATGAGCGGCGACCCCATGAACGCGCAGAAGAGGAACGTGATGCGGCCGTTATGGAGCAGGTGCGCTGCGGTTTCGTTGCCGCTGCCAGTAAGGTCGAGGTACCCGACCTGCTTGGCGTCGAGCACCCTGAAGGTGTCCATGCCTTTCGGAGACACGTTCACACGACCGCTACCGGCCGCCGTAGCTGTGAAGAACAGGTGCTGTGAACGGATGAATTCGATCAGTGTTTCCGTTAGCGTTGGTAGGATCCGGGCCATGCTATGCGGCGCTGGTCACTTCAAGGGAATGATATCGATCGGGGTGCCACTGATGGAGGTCGAGGTCCATTGTGCAACGTTGAAGTTGCCGCTGCTTTGGGCTTGATAGAGTCCATAGGCGTTCGCGTCCGTGTACACCATGATCTGGTGGCGCGAAGATGCAGCCCCCAGCACGTTGCCGCCGAAACTTGTAGAGGTCCACTGCGCGCTATTGAGGTTGCCACCGCTCTGCCCTTGGAAGAAGCCATATCCATTAGTGCTGGTGTAGACCACGATCTGGTTCTTGTTCGCCTCAGCCCCCAGCACGTTCCCACTGAGCGATGTGGAGTTCCACTGTGCGCTGTTCAGCAGGTTCGTTCCGCTTTCCCCCTGGTAGAAGCCGTACGCGTTCGTGGTCGTGTAGATGACGATGGTGTTCTCACAAGCGATGGCGCCGAGCACCGTGCCGCTCAGCGAGGTACTGGTCCATTGGGCATTGTTGAAGCCGCCCCCGCTCTCGCTTTGATAGAAGCCGTAGGCGTTGGTGCTGGTGTACAGCACGATCGCGTTTCCCGCACGGATCGTCGCGCAGGCCGGCTGCCCTGGAGGCCCCTGTACACCGGGAGCTCCCGCTGGTCCTTGAGGGCCGACCCCACTGTTGGCGGCATGCAGCGCGTAGGGAACGCTGAGCAACTGACTTCCCCCATCGATCGAGTAATTCGTGCCACCTGCTGGGTCGGCCTCGGTGCGCAGGAAATATGGGCCCGTGCTCCAGTCGATTCCGGTCATGCTGCCGCTCACCACCTGGCCACCACCGATCTCCAAGGTGGCCAGGCCGTTCGCGTTGGTCGTGACCGCGTGGGTCTCCACGTACACCGGTGTGCCTTGGAGGGAACCCTGCACCACACTGATCCGCATGCCGATCGGGCCAGTGGTCACGAGCGCGTCGTTCGCGTCCCGCACCACCGCTTGGTAGCTCATCCGTTCAGGCGCTTGGGCCCGGGCCGGTGTGGTGAGTAGTGAGAAAGCGATGAGAAAGGAGGAAGCGGATAGGATGCGCATGGGTCAATGCTTGATCACCGTGAATGAACCGATGGGTGAGTCGTTGCGGAACAGGAGCAGGGTGTAGGATGCTGCCGGAAGGGCCGTCATGTCGATGGCATCATCGGTGCCACCAATGCGCCCTTGCAACACCAGTTGACCAAGTCCATCCACAAGGCGGTAGTTTCCGTTCTCCACCGTGCTTTGCAAGTGAATGT
>JADZGG010000157.1 GCA_020854015.1 Flavobacteriales bacterium | reverse complement strand
GAACATGGTAGGCATCATCATGGGCAGCCGCAGCGATCTGGAAGTGATGCGCGAGGCGGTGGACATTCTGAAGGAATTGGGTGTGGCCTACGAACTGACGGTCGTGAGCGCACACCGGACTCCGGACCGCATGGCCGACTATGCGAAAGGTGCCGCGGCGCGCGGGCTGAAGGTGATCATCGCAGGAGCGGGTGGAGCAGCTCATCTACCTGGCATGGTGGCCTCGTACACGACACTTCCCGTGATCGGCGTGCCAGTGAAGAGCCGTAACAGTATCGACGGTTGGGACTCGCTGCTCAGCATTGTGCAAATGCCAGGCGGAGTGCCTGTGGCCACAGTGGCTGTGAACGGTGCCCTGAATGCCGGGATCCTCGCCGCGCAGATCATTGGCACTTCCGATAAGGAGCTATCACTCCGACTTCAGGCCTACAAGGCGGGCCTTACCGAGAAAGTGGGGGAAGGGATCAAGGCGCTGCGCCAACTGTACCCTAACGGGTTTGATAAGTGAAACAAGCGCACGGCACTTCAGGCGCTGTTCATGTGCTCCGTCTGGAGCCGGGGGCGGATCTGCGACCCACGTTGCAAAGCTGGGCGACCAACGCGAACATTGAAGCAGCCGCGGTGGTGAGCGCAGTTGGCAGCCTGAGCGCTGCCCACCTGCGTTATGCCGGTCGAGCCGATGGCATCGTGGTCACGGGCGATCTGGAAGTGTGCTCATTCTCCGGGACCCTCTCGAAGCATGGCCTGCACCTTCATCTTTCGGTAGCCGACCGCGACGGCATCATGGTGGGCGGGCATCTGCTTCCAGGCTGCATCGTACGAACGACGTTGGAACTAGTGATCCAGCGGATCGAGGGAGTTCGCATGGCACGCGCGAAGGACGCTGTGACGACCTACGACGAACTGGATCCGCAGCAGTTGCCCGGCGAACGTTAAGGAACGATCTCCATCAATGTTCGCTGTGGGCGGATGTACGGATAGATCTCGTCCACATCGGCATTTCGCAGTGCAATGCAACCCCAGGTCCAATCCTGTGCCTGATCGATCCAATGGTCCATGCCATCAGGCACGCCGTGGATGCCGATCTCGCCGCCGATATCCTTGCCAGCCGGGATCTCGCCCTTCGCTTGTCTCGCTTTGTATCGCTTCCAACTCTCCGCATTCGGATAGTCCACCCAGATGAACTTGTGCCATTGGTCATGCACACGCTTGCTGCGGAACGTGAATGTGCCTTCCGGAGTGCGGCGATCGCCTTGGTAGTACTTGTCGCCCACAGGTTTCTCACCCAGGACACAGGGGTAGCTCTTGCGCAATGTGTCGTTCACGAACACCTCAAAGATCCGCTCGCTCTTGTCAACATGAAAGCGCATGGTCGTGGCGTCCAAGTGCAGACTGTCCACCAAACGCGCCAAGGATACCTGAGAAGCCCGATCCGTAATGACAACAGCAGCTGGTGGGACCGAACTGCCCACTTCCCGCTCAGGGTTCGGGGTCTGACAGGAAACGAACAAGGGTAGGCAAAGGGCGAGTACTATGGGTGCTGTGCGCATGCGATCGATCGGATATCGAACGTGAATGCCGTGGGTCCCAGTACGTAACACTATTGAATGACCGCAGGGAAGGTCACCTCCACATCCGTGTCGCCACCGGCGTTCGTGATGTCACCGGAGCTGACCCCTGAGCCGGTCTTGTCGAGTTGGTGCCGCAGCGTCACCTTCAAGCTTCCACTGCTTGGTCCGGCGGCGATACAGCTACCGGATTGGCCGATCGGTAGACCATTCGCATCAGCATCACCATAGGCCAGGAGCAGGTTCGCACCCGTCACCTGATAGAAGAACTGGTGGTCGACGCCCTCTGCGATGATCTCCTGGGTGATCTCGTCGATCGGACTTACGCTCTCGTTCAGTACTTCAATGTTCATGTTGTAGATCGAATCCGCGGACAATGTATCCGCTGTGATCACAGGTGCATTCCCTCCATCACCGTCCAGGTCCGTGAACACGAAGTACTTGTACTCCGCATCGGAAAGCGTGTTGAAAGTGATGCGTACCGTGGTGATCAGTTCCTCCTCGTTCACCGGAGGGTTGGTGGGGGTCACAGGGTCCTCCGTATCCTTCTTGCACGAGAAGATGAGCGTGGCGGAGCACAACAGGATGGCTACGCGTTGAATTCGGGTGTTCGTCGTCATGTTGCAGTGGTTCAATGTTCGTTCAGTTCCATATAGCGTTGATCCCTCTCAATGCGCGGGGGGCGCCCCCCACGAGTATCGGACCATCACCGACACATCCGATCCCCTTGCGTCGGCGAAATACCGAAAACGGTCCAGATAGTCGCGGTATGTCATATTCAGCAGGTTGCTTCCTTGGATCCCAATTCGCAATTCGTTCTTCCCCAAAGGCTTGGAAGCACTGAAAGAGAAACCCAGCAGCTGATATCCGGGTGGCGGGGTGGTGAAGTCGAGCCCGACAGGAAAGCGTGTCTGTTCGAATACGAGCGTACTGATGGCTGATGCTTCAATTGCTCGCCAGCCACCGACTTTCTGGCTTCTCCAGACCAGACTGTTGACACCTCTATCGGAAGGCATCTGGAATAGCCACTCGTCAAGCTTCCGATCACGTCCACGCACGAAGCTCCAACGCGAGCGCAGCGCCCAATGCGGACCGACAGCGAACTCACCGGAAAGGTCGAGACCCCAGAGCAGGGCATCCGTGGCCACATAGGCGAATTCGGGAAAGGCGCCACGAATGGTGAGCTGATACCCCTGGGGACGCAGGTAGATGTAATTGGCGATGCGATCAAAGTAGACCGTAGCACCCCATTCCAACTTGCTCTTAAGCGCGCGCCCATTGAGGTCGATGGTGGCCTTCAAGGACCGTTCACTGGCCAAGGACGGATCACCGATCTCGATGGCAGCTGAACCGTGGTGCAAGCCTTCGCTGTACAGTTCGCTCACCTGAGGTGGTCTGTATGCCGAGCTGACGTTGGCCCTGAGGTGTGCGCTGTCAGCGAATGTTCTGTTCACGCCTACGCTGAACGCGTGGTTCACGAACGCGTGCTCCGGGGTGATGTACGCATCGTTATTGTCATACTTCCCTATTTCCAAGCGTGACACTTCGAGTCGTGCCCCAGCCTCGAACTCCAGCCGATCACCCAATGGCATATGTTCCAACACGAACACGCCGCCGGAGGACTTCTGGAAATCCGGTATCAAAGGCCTGATGCCCGTGCCTGGAAGGTTCGAATTGCGCTGGAGGACCCCGTTCGCGCCCACTTTACCGTGCACGTGCTTTCCAATGAAGTGCTTGAACACTGCATCCCCCGTGTGCGTCACCAGCCACAGATCGATGGCGGGTCGTTCGGAACGCCCACCTCTTCGGATGTCGAACTCCTGACGGTCATCCGCCTGATAGCCGTAAGTAAGTACAAGCTCGTTACGGTCGGTGATGCGATAGGAGGACTCCACCTTCAGCAGGTGGTGCCGCACGGATTGTCGGGGCGCTTCGATCGTGTAAGTGAACGGCGCTTGATACCATGGATCACCGCTTTCAATGGCGTTCCGTAGGTCGGTCAGGTTGCCGATGTGCGAGGCCCTTAGAATGCCCAGTTCACGAGCAAAGTAGCTGTAGAATACATCCACGCCGCCCCGGAAGCGATGCCAGCCAAGTGCCGCCGAGCCCCCGGACTCACGCATTCCCGTATTGCTGAGCACATAGGCCGGGGCTTGTGCATCGCCGATGTAGCGCCCACCACCCTGCACACGCCAACCAAGCCCACGAATGGCAGTCACCGTGCCTTGCAATGATCCATTGCCACCAACCCCACGGCCGTTCCACAGGCCCACGCCACGCACTTCACCTCGTTCCCCTCCCTCCCTTGGAAGTTCAACGGGCTCAGTTATGATCACGCCCCCCATGGCATCGGCGCCATACTGGACCGAAGCCGCTCCTTTAACAACGGTGATCCGATCGCTGGAAAAGGGATCAAGGTTCGGTGCGTGCTCGGTGCCCCATTGCTGATCCTCCTGGCGGATACCTTGGTTCAATGTGAGGATCCTGTTCCCATACAGGCCATGGATCACAGGCTTGTTGATGGTCGGCCCTGAGCTCAACATATTGACACCGGGGATGTTGGACAGTGCCTCTGCCAACGTTCTTCCCGTCGACGACTCCAAGGCGACCTTGTCCAGCTCGGTCCGAGAAAGTCCGACGTTCTCATCCGGCCGTTTGCGGATCACCTCAAGGTCCCTTAACTCGGACCCGTGATGTTCGAGGAAGAGATCCTTCGCCATGGATCGCGAGACCTGGACTTTGACCGTGACCGGATCGCAACCGAGATGCGCGACCTGCAAGGTGTAGGTCCCAGAGCATAGCCAATCGATCCGATATGCACCCAGCTCATCGGCTTGAACGGATCGCGCAAGCTCAAGGACCCGCACCTCTGCAAAGCCCAATCCTGAGCGGTCATGTTCATCGGAAACATGACCGCTCAGAACAAGCTCGCAGCTAGTCGGTTGGGCGAACACATAACAAGGGAATAGGACCAATAAAGCCGAACGGAACATGAATGCTGATGAAAGTGATCGACGGGACGGTCAGCAGACCATCACAGACCGGAGCGTATGAGACGCCAAGCCGCCAGGAAGGACAGCGCTCACCCCAAGGCAGGAGGGCCGCGGCCGGTCCGTTCGATCAGAGCGGCGACGCAGCTTGAAGTCGACTGCTCGGAAACCTCGGAAAGGACCAAGGTGAAGTACCCGCAGCTCAAGTACTGCGCATCATGCACCATAGGGGGCGCCGTCAGTTCGCAGAGCGAACAATGCTCATCGGTCTTCACCGACCGAGCGGCTTCCCGTTCGTGATGAGCACTCTTACCGGAACACTCGTGGAACACGGTCCGAGGCATGGTCCAGAACACCATCACGCCCAGCAATAGCAGAGCGAAAGTGTGACGGACCAAGGAAGTGGACATGGTTCAAAGTTAAGTTGATCCGCACAGCTTCACAGTTCACTGTTCATGAACGGACCATCCCATCGGGATCATTGAATGACGGTTCCATGTATCTTTCACTTGAAGTCTGATTCGCTGCCATGGCCTTCCGACCGCAACGTACAGTTCTCTTGGCCCTTGCCCTGATGGGTGGTGTGCTGTTGCATGGACAGACAGTTCAAGCCTTGGACCGCCTTTCCGACGATCTCTGCGGATGCATCCAGCGTGTGGATGCCACGGCTCCGGATATCAAATTGGATGCTAGCGTACGTCGCTGCCTGGAGGATGCTGTAGTGTACCACCCGGCCACGGTGAACGCCTTGATCCGACGCGAAAAAGGCGAAGGCACCAAAGCCTTCCACTTGGGACGTTCCTTGGGCACATTGCTCGACCGGGATTGCCCGGCCTTTCAGGTCGTGAAGGTCAGGCTTCAGCAGATCCAGACCACTGGATCGTTGAAAATGGGACGGACCTGACCCTCCGCTCCGTTGTCCTGCGCGCCCTAGCTTCGTCGGAATCATTGATCACACCATGACGCGTTCATTTCTTGCGCTCCTGCTGGGCGCCCTTCTATCCTGTTCATCGCTCACCGCCGCTTGGAACCCGCTTGGTTCGGGCTTGATCAGTTCGCGCAGCATGACCAGCCACGCCGGAGATCTCTATGTGGCTTGCTTCCCTACCGGCATCCAAAAGAGCATCAACGGTGGTACTTCATGGACTCAGGTCAATACGGGGCTTCCCCAATCAGCTGGCAACTATTACGTGCGATCGGTGGGCTCGAACGGCACTTGGCTCTTCGTAGGCACTGAGTCCGGCGTGTACCGTTCCGACAACGGTGGAGCCACATGGGCGAATACGAATGGGAGCCTCACGGCCTCCTCCACGGTCTATGCCAACCGCTTTTACACCTTCGGCGGTGTTACGATGGCCATGTTCGCCGGCACGATCGCCAATGGCGGTGGCATCTGGCGCACCAGCACGGGCAGCAGCTGGAGCATTGGACACTCAGGTATGGGCAGCAATGCCGTAGTGAACCACTTGAAACAAGTGGGCAATAGCCTGTATGCCAGCACAAGCGTCGGTCTGTTCAAGAGTTTGGACAATGGCCTGAGCTGGACCGCAGTGGCGAGCGCCAACTATGCAACGTTCGCGCTCGCTGAAAGCAACGGCAACCTGGTGATCAATTGCACCTTCGGGATCCGCTACAGCACCAACAACGGCGCCAGTTGGTTTGACGCCACCGGCGACCCTTCAAACCCTACTGCCGGTGATCTCATGGCCTTCGATGGCAAAGTGTATGCCCTCTGCCCTTCCCCGACCGGTTGCCTGATCTCCTACGACCAGGGCGTTACTTGGGCTGCCTTCAACTCAGGTTTCGGTGCGGCCGATGCGATCTCCCAAGATGAGCTCTACACGGACGGGACCACCTTGTATTGCCTGGCCATCCTCGACATCTATTCCATTGACGGTGTTGGTCAAGGCATCCCGAACAGTGCACGAACGAAAGCCCTGCTATACCCCTCACCGGCAGTGAACGGTTTCTGGCTGGAGCTCGCCAATCCGTTGGAACAAGGGCAGCTCGTGATGCTGGATGCCATGGGGCGTGAAGTGAACCG
>JADZGG010000156.1 GCA_020854015.1 Flavobacteriales bacterium | reverse complement strand
ACCGGTGGTGTCGGGCCGTTCACGTACCTCTGGAGCCCGGGTGGACAGACCACACAGAGCATTTCCGGACTTACGGCTGGTACGTACACAGTGGATGTCTCCGGGCCGAACACCTGCGGACGCAGCGCTACAGCGACCCTCAATACGCTGGCTTCACCCTTGAGCGTGACGTTGGCCCATTCCGATGTGTCCTGTGCAGGTGGCTCTGATGGATCTGTGACCGCGACGGTGATCGGAGGCGCGGCCCCGCTGGACCTCCTATGGTCCCCCGGTGGACAGACGACCAGCACGGTGAACGGGCTTGCTGCTGCGGTCTACACGGTCACCATCAGCGACGCGAACGGATGCCAGTTGGACACGACCGTGACCGTGGATGAACCGGCGCCTTTGAGCGTGACGGCGATGTCCGATGCCACGATCTGCAGTGGGGCCTCACTGACGCTCACAGCCACTAGCGCGGGAGGAACGGGCGCAGTCTCCTATGCGTGGAGCCCCGTCGGCCCGAACGTGAGCCCGACGGCTACCACCACCTATTCCGTGGTCGCCACGGATGCCAACGGGTGCACTTCCGCTGCCGATCAAGTGGATGTGACCGTAGGCAATGCCATCACACCGATCATCTCGACCTCGTTACCGGAAGGCTGTGCCCCCTGGTGCGTGGACTTCACCACAGCGACCGCAGGGGTCACGTTCGTTTGGGCATTCAGCGATGGTACGAACGACAACGGCTCCTCCGTGACGCACTGCTTCTCGGATGCGGGCAACTACGATGTCACCCTGACCGTAACGGATGCGGACGGTTGTTCCGGAACGCTTACGGCTCCTGACCTGGTGACGGTCGAAGCCATACCGGACGCCTCCTTCGTGCCATCGCCTTCAGTGGCTATCATCAGCTCGCCGACCTTCGTGCTGAACAACACGTCGGAAGGTGCGCAGGATTTCGTATGGTCTTTCGGCGATGCACAAGGCAGCACGTCCACATCGCCTTCGCCTTCGATCACCTATGCCGCGGTGGGCTGCTATACCGTGGAACTGCTGGCCACGAGCGATGCGGGCTGCACCGATACCGAACGCATGGAGCTCTGTGTGGAGGACGAGTTCGCCCTGTACGTGCCGAATACCTTCACCCCGAACGATGATGGTTTGAACGATGTGTTCGGGGTGAGCACTTCGGTGCGCGATCCGCAGGCCTTCGAACTGCGCGTCTTCGATCGCTGGGGCAGTGAGCTCTGGGTGAGCATGGACGTGAACACGCTCTGGACCGGCGCGGCGGTTCCTGATGGGGTCTATGCTTGGACAGTGAGCCTTCGCGATGCCACTGGTAAGCAACGCAAGCAACGGGGGCACGTGGTGCTTCTTCGTTGAATCGTTATTACGCAAGAAAGCCCGGCAGTGCCGGGCTCTCTCAGGTTCGTTTGCCCGATAGCTCAGCGCATGGCGCGGGGCGTCTGGTCCATGCGCATCTCGTGGGAAAGTCCCTTTGAAGCGTCGAAGAGCGCATAACCCAGGGAGACGGTGAGCAGGTTGACATTGAAACCTGCATAAGGTTTGGTAGTGACACCGTTCTCCGATTCCTGGAAGTCCTTGTTGTGGAAGTTGGTGAGGTAGTAGCGGACAGTGAGGTTCGTGCGACCAGGACCTTGGAAACCGAGGAAGACCGATTGGAACAGCTTCTCGGTGCGGTCGCTGAACCACACATTGAACTTATCCTTCTTCTCACTGATGATCTCCTTCTCCTTGTAGTTGAAGGGGAATTCCAGCTCGTAACCGACATAGACAAGCCCTTTGTTCATGTTGCCCACCTTGAACCCGACGGGGATCCCGATGTTATACGTGCGGAACTTGTAACGGATGTCCACCGAGTCGTTCGGCACCTTGTAAATGAAGCCTTGGTTGCGGATGGAGAGCCCCGAGAACAGACCGAAGTGCGCGCTGAGGTCGTAGTTCACCATGCCCTGCGCATTGAAGAAAGGGGAGAAGCGGATCACCGCGCCTTCTTCGCTGCTCGTCTCGTTACCGTTCTGGTCCACTCCTTTCACTTCCAGAATGGGCGTGGAGAAGATCCACTCGCCGCTGGAGGTCCAGTAGGCTTTCTTCGTTCCAGGGCCTTCGGCCTGTGCCAGGCTGAGCGAGGGCAACAACAGGCCCAAGGCCAACAAGGGGGAGAGTGCAGAGCGCAACATGAGGGGACTTTATTAGTGTGACGAGGAAAGCGTCGTGATGTTACAAGATATCAGTTCGCCGGAACGGGAAGCTTGCACAGCGCCTCGTAAACGCGATGCATCGGCAAGCCCATCACCGTGTAGAAGCTGCCTTCCAAGCGGGTGACGGCGGTATATCCGATCCAGTCCTGAACACCATAGCTGCCCGCCTTGTCCAACGGATGGTGACGCTCCACGTAGTAAGCGATCTCATCCGGGGTCAGCGACCTGAATGTGACATACGCGATGTCAGCAAAGCTCTCCGTGGAAGACGGTGTGCGCAGGCACACCCCTGTGATCACGCGGTGCGTGCGGCCGGCGAGCAAGGCCAACATGCGTCGCGCATCCGCTGCATCCACAGGCTTGTTCAAGAGGTGCGCGCCGCTGGCATCATCCAGCAACACGGTGGTGTCCGCTGTCACCAGCACTTGATCGGCCGCCAGGGTTCCGATCCAGGCTTCGGCTTTCTTGCGGGCAAGGTGCTCGGCCACCTCATCGTCGGGCAAGCCTTGCGGAGGTGTTTCGTCCACGTCCACGCTTGTGATCTCCACATGCAGGTCCAACCCTTGAAGCAGCTGCCGACGCCGCGGGCTCGCAGAGGCCAGGATGAGGCGCCACGGGAAGAGGGGTGGTGCGATCATGCGCCTTTCAGGATCGGGCCGATGAGCCAGGCGTAGCCGATGGCGACCACCATGGCCGTCTTCATCACATTGCCGGCCAGCACATGCTTCTCGCGCGTGTTGGCGAAGGCCGTGAGCAGTGCGGAAACGACGATCGGTAACATGACGCCGAGCCCGATGCACCAGCCCGTGACCGCCCCGCCTAGGAATCGGTCATACACCGTCCACACCCCGGCCGTAATGCAGACAGCGTAGAACAGCACCACTGCTTTCGCCCAGCGCGTGCCAAGGACGATCGGTACTGTCCTGCATCCATCAAGCTCATCGCCTTTCACATCGGCGAGGTCCTTCTGAAGTTCGCGCACCAAGGTGGTGGCGAAGGCGAACACGGTGTAGATGCCGATGCCGACCCACAGGATCCGGAAATAGCTGTGCGCCATGCCTTCGCTGAACCCTTGACCCAGGATCTCCGATGTGTAGTGCCGCTCCAGCAAGGGGATCTCGTACAACCCGACGGTGAGCGGGACCAACGCGGTCAGCGTGGCCACCAGTCCATTGCCGATCACGAAGCGCCGCTTGAAGGTGGTGCTGTAGGTCCAGAGGGCGCCGATGGCAAAGGCAGGGATCGCTGCCCAACGCAAGGCCCCCGCATGCCAGGCCACAAGCAGACCGATCAACAACCCGACACCGCTGAGCACAGCATGTCCCGCCATGGCGATCCGGCGCTTCACCCTGCGGCCCACGATCACATCTTTTGGTTTGTTGATGCGGTCGATGCGTGTGTCGAAATAGTCGTTGATGACATTGCCTCCTGCGGCGATCAGCACGGTACTGAGCACGAGGAGCGCGAAGTGCAAGTGCCCCATTTGCAGGTGGCGATCGCTCGCGTCGAGCACACCACCCAACAGGCCATATCGCATGGTGACCATCGTGAGCACGATGATCACCAGGTTCAGTGGACGAGTGAGGGCAAGGAAGGCGCGCATACTACCAGGTATAAGCGCCATCGGTGAGCCACTTGCCCTGCACTTTCATGGCCTGCTCGAGCAGGTCGCGCACGCAGCCAGCGCCACCGTTGTAACGGCTCACGAAAGCGCTGATGGCTTTGATCTCTTGCGCAGCATCACTCGGGCAACAGGGCAGTGCGACCCGTTGCATCACGCGCAGGTCGGGGATGTCGTCGCCCATGTACGCGGTGGTGGCGGGGTCTAACCCACCTGCGATCAGCTCGTCAAGCTTGGCGTTCTTGTTGTACACGTGATCGTAGTATTCCTTCACGCCCGAACGCGCAAAGCTCTCTCGCATGCCATCGCTCCTTCCACCGGTGATGATCACGATCCGGAGGCCCTCCTTGATGGCGTGCTGCACCGCATAGGAGTCGCGGCTGTGGAAGGTTCGCACCGGGTCAATGCCCGGCATCAGCAGCACCCGGTTGTCGGTGAACACGCCGTCCACGTCGAACAGGAAAGCGTTGATGCCCCCTAACAGTTCCTTATAGGTCGGTGATGCCACGCTTTCGGGGATGGTAGGCCTTGAGGATGAGCTCGCTGAGGAGCGCATAGGCGCGGCGAAGATCGGGTTCTCCATCCAGCCGTTCCAAGTGACGGGTGATGGTCTTCAGGTCCCCACGGCGTGCAGGGCCCGTTAGTGCTTGCTCAGGACCCACTTCGGAGACTTTTGCCGACATGCTTTTCCAGAGCGGAACGATCAGTTCGGGGGAAAGGCCTTCCTCTTCCAGCAAGCGCCCAGCTTCGCGCATGAGGAACACGGGGAAGTTGGCGGCCAGCACGGCGGTAAGGTGGAGCAGACGGCGCTTCTCCAGGGGAAGCTCCACCACCTTTCCGCTCACACTGCGGGCCACGTCCATCAGCACTTCGCGCGCACGGGCATCGCTGGCATCCACCACCAAGGGCACGCGGCTCAGGTCTGCGGGCTTGCCGGGGCTCAAGCTCTTGATGGGCCACAACACACCCCGATGCCCACGCGCACCAAGGATCGAATGGCCCTGCGCTCCGCTCGTATGAGCGACCACCACTTCGCCCTTGGGCAGCTGCTTCGCTACGGACGCGATCGCATCGTCGCTCACCGCGATCAGCAACAGGTCAGCCGCGGGCACTTCGGGCAGGGTGAAGCCTTTACATCCAAGTTGAGCCGACAGGTCGCGGACCTTCTCGGCATCACGGCCGCAGACACCGTTCACAGGCACACCAGCGCGCAACAACGCATGCCCCAGGTGAAAGGCCATGCGGCCCGTCCCGATCAAGGTCACCGAAGTGCTGTGCCGTTTCATGCCTGCGCGGCGCCACGTTTCAGGCGCTGGCGCACGGCCATGAAGGTACCCATCGCCATCAGAACACATCCGATCCACAGGATGTTGATGCCGGGGAACACGATGGCCTGCATGATCACGAACTCGCGCTCGAACACGTTCAACCCGATGACCTCACCCTTGATGCTCGCCAGTTCGAGCTTCAGCTTCAGCTCAGGAACCTCGAAGCCCTTGTTGGCCACCGGCTGATCCATGCGTGTGATCATCACCGGTTTGGCTTGGAAACAGCGGGTGCTGTCGTACACATCGCATACGGTGATCAGCAACGAGTAGGCCGTGAACTCGGGTCCGAGCACCGCCATGGTCACACTGTCACGCGCGGCCTTCAGGCTGTCCAAGCGTATGATGCAAGTGGGCGTAACGATGGACTCACCGACACGCTTCTCGTACAGCCGCGCGGGCATGTAGTCGGTGCTGTCCGCCGGATCCATCTTGGCGTAGCGGATGTGCGTGTAGAGGTCGCGTTGCAGCCAATGCCGGGTGCTCGGCTCGGCCACGTTACCGAAGCGCGGATTGGTCTGGATGAAGGGCGACAGCGCGAACTCCTTCTCTCCGGCCGTCGTGGGGCTCCAGCGTCGGGCATGCCAGAGCGCTCGCCGTGTGTACTCGGGAAGCTCTTCCCAACGGCCCGCCTCCATGTCGTTCAGGAAGTCCTTCGCGGCGGTGTGGTCGGTCTTCGCACGGAACAAGGTGTTGCGCACCCGTACCGTATCACCGGCAGTGTAGGCCGTCGGCGTGGACGCGAAGTAGTCCATGTCGAAATACTGGTTCACACCCTCATAATGCTTGCCCACGTACGTGACGAAGTGCGGACCCATGCGCAGAGTGTCGCCCTTGTACAAGAGCATGTCCGTGCCGTTGTCGAAGGCTTCGTTCAGCATGCGCAGGTCAGGCCCTTGCAAGTTGCGGCTGATCTCCTGCTGGCGACTGGTGCTGACCAGCGCACCGAGCAACACGAGCGCGAAGCCGACGTGGGCTACGGATGGACCGGCGTGGTCCCACTTGCCCTTCATCACTTGCACGAAGTAGCCCGCGTTGGCCACGGCGGCGAAGGCGGTGGCGAAGAAGAGTGCGATCAGGTTGAGGTCAGCGAGTTGATATTGCAAGAGCACGACACCCATGACCGTGAGCGCAACGGCGATAAAGGCATGGACCGCCAACCGCTTCGCGAAGCGCTTCATGTCAGTGTCCTTGTAGCTGAGGTATTGCCCGATCGCCACCAGCATCGACACGATGAAGGCGAACGGGATCTGCCACTTGTTGTAGTGGGCCTTGGCTTCGCCGGGAGGAGCGAGCTTCGCCTGGCTCAGGTCCTTGAACAGTTCGACGCCGGTCTTATCCGCCAGCCAGCTGAACATGTGGCCGAAAGGCTCGAGCAGCAGGTTGAACACCGGCACCGACGTGCTGAAGGTGATCTGCACAGCGCTCAGCAAGAGCACCAGCGCTCCGATGAAGAGCCAGAACTCGCGGCTCCACAGCTTCTCTTCCTCAGGATGGCGGAAGGGTGCGGTGCGGTAGGCCACCACGAGCATCACAATGGTGGTGAGGGCGAAGAGCACGATAGCTGCCACCTGCACCTGTAGCATAAGCCCAAGTACCAGCATCAGCCCGCTCAACAACGCATAGAAGCGGCGTTGCTGCGCATCGGTGTTCATCAGCGCCACGCTGATCATGATGAAGGCGAGCAGGAACAGAAGCAAGCCCGGCAGCATGCCTTCCCCGGTAAAGCTGTGCACGCTGGTATCGCCCAGCACGCCGCTGCGGGTGAGGAAGGTGCTGTAGAGGACGAGGATGAAGGTGAGCAGGGTGAACAAGAGCACGGTGAAAAGAGAGGTGCCCTTGCGCTTGTTGATCAGCATCAGGTGACCGGCGCCCACGAGCGTGATCCACGGCACCAGGCTGGCGTTCTCCACCGGGTCCCAAGCCCAGAATCCGCCGAAGCTCAAGGCCTCGTAAGCCCATGCACCGCCCATGAGGATGCCCACACCCAGCACCATGATGCCGGCGAAGGTCCACGGCAGGGCAGGGGTGATCCATTCGTTCCACTGGCGCTTCCACAGGCCGGCGATCGCATAGGCGAAGGGCACCAGCGTGAGCGAGAAGCCCAGGAAGAGCGTCGGCGGATGGATGGTCATCCAATAGTTCTGCAGCAGCGGGTTCAAGCCGCGGCCATCGGCGAACTGCGGGATCTTCGATAGGTAGTCCGGGATCGTGGTCCATGGAAGACCGATGTTCTCTCCAAGTTCGCGGATCAAGAGGAAGGGGCTGCTGCCCACCCGCACATCACCGAAGTACACGCCCAGCAGCATGGTGGCCAGAAAGACCTGCACCAAAGCGAACACTGCCATCACCGTGTTCTCCCACACACCGGCCTTGCGGATCAGGATATTGCCCAATACCACATGCCAGAAGGTCCACAGCAGGAAGGAACCTTCCTGACCTTCCCAGAAGCAGCTCAGGATATAGCGCATCGGCATCGCCGTGTTGCTGTGCTTCCACACGTAGTCGAACTCGAACCAGTGCTTCACCAACATGGTGAAGAGCAGACCGATGATGCCGAGCACCGCCAAGGTGTGCACGCGGAAACCCGTACGGCCGAGGCCTGTCCATGTCGGATCGTCCTTGCGGGAAGCGAGGAAATAGGCCACCAGCGAAAGGAGCGCGGCGGCGAAGGAGAGGGATGCGAACAGGTGGCCGAGCGTTCCGGCCCAGGCGTGCTCGCCGAGGTATGCGATGGGCTCCTTCAAACGCCCGTGACCTTGTTCTCCTCGTTGTACTTGCTCGGGCACTTCATGAGCATGTCGCGCGCATGGAAGTTGCCGTTCTCATCGGCCTCGCCAATAAGCACCAAGCGTTCGCTGCGCTCGAGGTCCTGTGGCTTGGCCTTGTGCAGCATCACGGTGCAGGTACGGCCCTTCAGGTCCACCATGGTGAACTCGGTGAGGCTAGCGTTCTGCGAAGGCTCATAGCGGATCTCGTGACTACGGTCCAGCACGCCGACCACATGATACTCCTTGCCGGGATGTTCGAAGGCCTGGTCGAGGTCAGCGTAGGTACTGCTGTCGTACAGTGATCCCACCAGCGCCGCAATGGCCACGGCGATGATCAGGATGGCGATGATGTGGCTGCGCTTCATGCTGGGTTCACTTCTTCAATTCCTGCTCCATCTTCTTGATCCGGCGGTCCATGCTGAACAGCCACACGGACAATCCAATAAAAAGCACGCTCACCACGGCGATCACGGTGTTGATCTTGCCGCTGTGGTACATCGTTTCCTCAAGCCAGTCCGGTGCAGGTTGTTGGGCAAAGGTACCGGCCGCCGCAAGGGTGCCGATGAGCAACGCGGAAAGCCTATGCAGGGTTCGCATCGTCCAAGTGGGTTTGAAGGCGCGCCATACGGAGGCGCAGGGTGTACATCCAGACACCGATGAGGATCCAGCCCAGGCAGGCGGGGTAGAATACCACGCGCAGGCTGTTGTCGAGGTCGTAGCTCCCGAAGGCCGGGTTGCCGCCGTTGCCGGGGTGCAGACTGTCCACCGCGTTCAGGCGGGGCAGGATCCAGATGAATAGCACCAATAGCACGAAGGCGAACACGTTGTAGATCGCGGCCAACCGCGCGCGCTTCGAGGGCTCCGGTACACTTCCGCGCAGGACGAGGTAGGCCAGGTAGATCAGTGCGCTCACGGCCGCACCGTTGAGCTTCACGTCGTTGGTCCACCATGCGCCCCAAGTAGCCCGTGCCCAAAGCGAACCGGTGATCAGGCCCAAGGTGCAGAACACCAGCCCCACACGCACGCTGAGGTCGGCGGCGATGTCGTGCTTTAGGTCCGTGCTGCCCAAGGCCCGTATGCTCGCCACCAAGGAGATGCCGAAGAGCACCATCATGGTGAACCACATCGGCACGTGGAAGCAGAGGTTCCGGATGGT
>JADZGG010000155.1 GCA_020854015.1 Flavobacteriales bacterium | reverse complement strand
TGCGCCTTCGGCATCCGCGCCAGTCGTTGGGTGACCATGCACGGCTTCGCCTTCAACGTGAACACCGACCTCAGCTACTTCGATAACATCGTGCCCTGCGGCATCACCGACAAGGGTGTGGCCTGCATGGCCAAAGAGCTCGGCGGGCTGCTGGACATCGAGGCCGTGAAACAGCGGCTGAAGCTGGAATTGGCGGACCTGTTCGACGTGGAGCTGGTGGGGTGAGCGTTACTTTCGCGCATCGTCCTTTCCCCATGCGCATCCTGAAGAAGATCCTGATCTGGACCGTCGGTATCCTGGCCTTGCTGATCGCTCTGGCCTATCTGACCGGCAACGGCCATTTGGTGCGCGGCGTGCGCTACACCTACCTCATCGGCCGCGGTTCGCCGGAGATCGATGACCGGGACTTCTTCCCGTACAGCACCATCGCAGCCACCGCCCCACAGCCCTGGCCCGTGGGTTCGCGGTACGGCACGCTGGCGCTTAAGCCCGAACAGGAAAAGGAGCTGAAAGACCTGTACAGCGTGGGCTTCGCGGTGATCCAGAACGATAGCCTGATCTTCGAACAGTACTGGAACGGCTGGGACGCTGACAGTGTGAGCAACAGCTTCAGCGTGGCCAAGAGCTACGTGAGCGTGCTTACCGGCATTGCGATCCAGGAGGGCGTGATCAAGAGCGTACAACAACCCGTGGGCGACTACCTGCCCGAGTTCAAGGACGGTTGCTACGCCAAGATCACGATCGAGAACGTGCTGACCATGGCCACGGGCCTGGACTGGAGCGAGAGCGGCGCCAACCCGTTCAGCGACAACGCCAAGGGTTACTACGGCACCAACGTGCGCGAACTCAGCCTTTCGCAGCCCTGTCGCGACGAACCCGGCAAGGAATTCGACTACATCAGCGGTGGCACGCAGATCATGGCGGAGGTGATCGAAGCAGCCTACAAGCGTCCGCTGGACGAACTGGTACGCGAGAAGATCTGGACACCACTGGGTTGCGAGCACGATGCCTACTGGGGCAAGGACCGCACGGACGGCGACTTCAAGGCCTTCTGCTGCCTTTACGCCACAGCGCGTGACTTCGGACGGATCGGACAGATGTACCTGGACAGTGGCATGTGGCACGGGAAGCAGATCGTGCCACGCGACTACTGGCAGGCGTCGATCACACCGGCGAAGTTGATGGACAAGGGCAAGCCCAACGACCGCTACGGCTACTTCTGGTGGCTGGCGGAGATCGATGGCAAGCCCATCCACTACTGCCGCGGCTTCCACGGTGAGAATGTGGTTGTGATCCCGGACGAACGCCTCGTGTTCGTGCGCACCGGCATGAAGCGCGAGGAGGTGAACGCCGAAGGACACCCGAAGGATGTGTTCCAATGGATCGCCATCGCCCGCGAACTGGCCGAACGCAAGGGCTGAACAGACATGCGCAAGGACATCCACTCCCCCAAGGTCCAAGGCGTGGCCATGGCCGTGGTCCGTGAGCCCGATGAGGAGGGCGAAGAGGCCTGGTACGTTTACCTGGTGAACCAGAACGACTTCGCGCTGGAGAACGTGTTGGTGAGCTCCCGCGGGTACGGCGAACTCGCCGGGGAGACCCGCAAGACCAGTGAGATGCGGCACTTCATCGGTCAGCTGGACCCCAAGAGCTGGGCGCGGATCGAGCGCATCGTGGAGGACGTGTTCGCACTGAACAACCAGTTCTGGCTCAGCTTCTACATCGGCCGTGAACTGCACGACAAGAAGTACATCTTCCTGCCGGAGAGCATCCAGGAGGACAACTTCACCATGGTGCCGTTGATGAAGAAGCGCGGCGTGATGATCCAGTGAGCGCTGTGCCCAACGGGGTCGTCCGTATTGCAAAGGCGCGGAGCGCGTGGATACCTTGGCCGTCCGCATGAGCGTCCGCAAGTTCCTTACTCGATCCCTGCTCTTCATCGGCATCCCTCTGGTGTGCTTGGCGCTCGGCGAATGGTGGCTGCGTTCACGCCTCTTCGGGGATGATCCCGCGTATGCCAGCTGGCGGGACCCCGACCTCTACTCATGGCGCTACGCAGTGGATGGCCACACGGTCCGCAGTGATGATCACGCGAAACTGGCTGTGCGCTGGGGTCATCTCGACTTGCGCAGGGATCGTCCGCATGCGCTGCTGGGGTGGCACGGCGACTTGGATAGCTTAACACTCCTGCCAACGGATCTCGATCCAAAGGATCCGCGCTCTCCGCTCGTGCTGTTGGGCTGGGGCTGGGAACGCCACCATGTGGTCGATGAACTGATGCGCGATACGGCCCTGACACGCCAGCACCATGTGGTCGACCTCTCCGTCGATCAGTTCGCGCTGGACCAGGACCTGCTGCTGCTGGAGAACACACGCGCCGCTTTGAAGGGCGCCACCGTGTTCCTATGGGTCGATCTTGATGAGCTGGACCGACTGCACCGTTCGTTCATGGACCGGCCCAAACCCTGGTTCACGCAAGACGTGTACACCGGGGTGATCCAGGACGTGCCCCTGCCGGCCGATCCGCAGCGCTATCTGGCCGAGCACCCTGCCGACCCCGGCCTCTATGCCTATCACCTCTTCCGAAGCCGTGTGCTGCAAGACACCGTGATGTCAGTATCCGCATTGGAGAGCCGCGAAAGGAGGTTGTGTGAACTCGCCAAGAAGCTGTTGGGACCCACCTTGCATGCCACAGCCACCGAAGGCCTGCAAGTGATCGTGTTGCTGGAGCAGGCCACCCTGGGAGAGCTGTCGGACCGCAGGCGCTGGGCCGTGCATGACGTGTGCAAGAACAACGCCACCACCTCACACCAACTGCGGCCCCGTCTCGGACTTTCGATAGGCCAGGTGGCCAACATGATCGCCCGGGAGCGTACCCTGGACCCCTTGTCCTCGGCCGTCTCACCTTTGGATAGTCTCATGAGCGCCCTGGACATGCCGAACGAACGGCTCACTCCTCTGCAGCAACGCATGACCACGATCCTGAAGGACGCCAACTGGCTGGGCCTTGTGCGCGAAAAAGCGCGGAAGGAAGGGGTACCCTTGGTGATCATGTTGGAGCGTGATGCACGGTACATGGTTGAACACGACCAGAGCGACTGAGATGGGGACGATGCTCAACAACAACGACCATTGGGCCCGCAAGGTCGGCCTCCTGCTGGGGGGGGTGGTCGCCGTTGTGGTCCTCGCAACTGCCATCCGCCTCAATGCGCACGACCTCTACCGGGTGCTGGGTGTGGGAGGCGATGCGTGGGGGTACTACCAGTACGTGGCCACCTTGTTCGGTTCGCATCACTTCACCCAGATGCCGTGGACGCACCACTTGGATGGTGATCATTTCCTGAGCATGTTCACCTGCGGGGTGGCCTATCTGCAAGCTCCGTGGGCGTTGCTCGGCCACGGACTTGCCTGGGTCACTGGCTCGCCAATGGATGGGTACAGTGCGCCCTATGCCGTGGCGGTGATGGCTGGCATGGCCATCTACATGGCCATCGCTTCCAACCTGCTCTTCCACGCCTTGCGTCGCCGGTTCCCTGTGCGGATCGCCCTAGGGGTACCACTGCTCATACTGGCTGGAACCAACTTGTTCTTCTATGCCGTTCGCCAACCGGTGATGTCGCACGCCTACGTATACCTGCTCTTCTGCGTGTTGCTCTACCTCGTCGAACGGAACCTGGAGCAGGTGTCACCCTGGCGCACAGGAGGCATCCTTATCACCTGCTCGCTTGCTGTACTGGTGCGCCAACTGCACGTGATCGTCGTGTTGTTCCCCCTGCTGTACCTCGTGCCTGATGCAACAGCGTTCCGCGCCCGGCTGGCCTGGCTCACGCAACGACCCTCGATCACCATTTCCTGCCTGTTGATCGCTATCGCTCTGTGGATCCCGCAGCTTGCCTACTGGCATGCCGTCACCGGTCACTGGTTCATCTTCCCCTATGGGTACAAGGGTGAGCACTTCGACCACTTGCTCGACCCGCGTGTCGGCGAGGTGCTCTGGGGCGTGCGCAACGGCTGGCTCGTCTATACACCAGTGATGATCCTCGCTTTGGGCGGCCTGTGCTGGTCGGCATGGCGCAAGTTGAACGGAGCGCGCACGATCCTCGTCATCCTTGTGTTGGTGTTGTTCAGCTATGCAGCGTGGTGGTGCTGGTGGCTCGGAGGGGCCTTCGGTCACCGTGGCTTCGTGGACTACTATGCCTTCCTCGCCGTTCCCTTGGCATGGACGATCGCTCGGATCGTCTCCGCGCGATGGTGGGTACGCGTTCCGGCATTGGTGTTCGTGGCGCTCACGCTGGTACTGAACCTGCGCATGACCGAACGCTACGAGTGGTTCTGGAGCGAACCCGAATGGACCTGGGCGCGCCTCGCCGCCGAATGGTCGTCGCTGTTCTAGGGTGGAACGACATCTTTGCAGCCAACGAACATGCTCCACCTCACCGCCCGCTATTCACGCCTTGCCTTGCTGGCCTTGTTCGCTACGCTGCTGGTGGTGCGCACGGTGAAGCTCACGCCCAACGAGCTCAGCTGGGATGTGTTCGGTTATTACCTGCCACTGCCCGCCACATTCGTGCATCATGATCCGATGCTCAACGACATCGGTTGGATGAAGCAGGTGCAGGAGCAATACGGCACCACGGCCACACTTTATCAAGTGACCCAGGCGCCGGACGGTTCGCCGATGTACTTCTTCCTGTTGGGCATGTCGATGCTTTACCTGCCCTTCTTCCTGCTGGGTCACGGGATCGCATGGGCCACGGGCGCACCGGCGGATGGCTTCAGCCTTCCTTACCAGTACACGCTCGCTTTGGGCTGCCTCACGTACACCCTGATCGGTCTGGTCTACTTGCGTCGAACGCTACTGCAGTTCTTCCCGGACACGCTGGTCGCGGTGCTCATCGTGCTGATCGGTTTCGGTACCAACTACTTCCACTTCACCACGGTGAAGGACCTGGAGACGGCCAACTTTCTGTTCTGCGGCATGGCTGTGCTTGTGTGGAACACCATCCGCTGGCATGCCGAGCACAAGCGCAGGAACCTGCTGGCCATCGCTGTATCCGTGGCGCTCATCACGCTGGTGAAGCCAAGTGAGATCGTCTGTGGTCTGATCCCGGTCCTCTGGGGCGTGCACGACAAGGCCTCGTGGAAGCTGCGGCTCGCCGTGTTGCGTTCGCACTGGAACGATGTCGCCATGGCCATTCTGCTTGGCCTGCTTGTGCTTTCGCCACAGCTGCTCTATTGGAAAGCGAAGACCGGGGCCTTCGTGTTCGACAGCTACAAGAACCCCGGTGTGGGGTTGGACCTCTTCTCACCGCACATCGTACCCATCCTGTTCAGCTTGAAGAAAGGGTGGTTGGTGTACACGCCGATCATGGTGTTCGCACTGTTGGGCTTCGTGCAACTGTGGCGCAAGCGAAGGGATCTGTTCCCTGCGGTCCTCGGCTACTTCCTGGTCACCTTTTACATCATCGCCAGCTGGAGCGAGTGGTGGTATGGCGCCAGCTTCAGCATCCGGCCCATGATCACCTCCTATGTATTGCTGTCCATTCCGCTTGGTCTCTTCCTACAGCGCATGTCGGAATGGAAGGCGATGTGGCGTTGGGCGGTCGGTGCCGTGATGGGCTTCTGCGTGCTGCTGAACCTTTTCCAGATCTGGCAGCTCAACAACTTCATCCTCGATCCGTACCGCACCACGCCGGCCTATTACGCGGCCATCTTCGGTCGCACATCGGTTTCCGATGAGGATCGCAAGTTGCTCTCCGTGGCCCCTGACTTCAGCGGTGAGTCGAAGCTCACGGATGTCAGTGGTTATCGGCAACGAAGCCTCGGTCACTACGATTTCGGAACGCCCCTGGCCGGGCACTTCGGCGACCTGGTGCTGGACTCGTTGGCCCAACGGAGCGCTTACGAACTGGACAGCACCACACAGTTCAGCCCGAACATCGAGACCACGTACGAAGGCATCACCACCGAGGATCATGCATGGATCCGCGCCAGTGTTGATGTGAAACTTCCGGTCGGCTACGCTGAGGAAACACCCTGCCTGGTCGTGACCCTTGCGCGTAAGGAAGGCAGCTACAACTACCGCACAGCGTGCCTTGATCCGACCACTGCGGGCCAGTGGACCACGCTTACCATGGATTACCTGATCCCGAACGTGCGCGATATCCGCGACCGTGTTCAGGGGTACGTGTGGCACCG
>JADZGG010000154.1 GCA_020854015.1 Flavobacteriales bacterium | reverse complement strand
CTTACGATCTCCACTTCCTTGCGGATCGTCTCCTCATCGATATCCACGCCCTTGAGCGCTTCCATCATCACCTTCAGCCGGTCAAGTGCGCGTTCCCGCTCGAAGGTTTTGAGCAATGCGTCCTTCTCCTTGCCGGGCAACTGCTTGGCCAGTTCCACCACCTGGTCGGGTGTAAGGTCTATTCGGAAACCGCGATCGAATGACATGATCCAAAGATAAGCGATGCCGAGCCTTACATGTTCCGGCGATACTGCCCCCCCACCTCGTCCTTCGGCTCGCGCTCAGGACTCGCCGCCGGCAGCTGCCCCAGCGTGCACTACGATCGCCTCCATCAAGGCCGCCGAACTTCAATGGCTGACACAACCCTTTCACCGCGCGCCGTCTACCCATCATGCCGAAACACTACCGTCTGCTGCCGCTCGCTGCATGCCTTGCGCTGGGGAGCGGTTCGCTCGCCCAGTTGCCGGAACTCACCTGGCAGTCGCCTTTGCCCACCGGCCAGTGGCTGCGGGATGCGGACTACGTGGACGATGACCATGTATTCGCATGCGGCGGCGGCGGTCAGTTGCTCCGCAGCTTCGATGGCGGTTCCACCTGGAGCTTCATCGACCTGGCCAGCTCGGAATATTTCAGCGCGGTCCAATTCCTTGGTCCGGACACCGGCTTTCTGGGCGGCAGCACCTACGTGCGCGGTACCGTGGACGGCGGGAACAGCTGGACCACTGTGAGCGCAGGCACCTCCGCCGAGATACAGAACATGTACTTCGTCGACGCGCAGCACGGATGGACCTCGCACATGTCCGGTCTGGTGAGCCGCACCACCAACGGTGGTCTGAGCTGGACCGTGACATCGATCGGCGTGAACGTCCCGCTCAGCGAGCTCTTCTTCACCGACCTCCTGCACGGGTGGGTGGCCGGCTACAATGGTGTGATCCGGCGCACGGTGGACGGCGGTATCACCTGGCTGCCCAGCCCGAGCGGCATCACCGGACAGGTGACGGCCATGTGGTTCACCGACAGCTTGAGCGGATGGGCCGGGGCGGTCTCCGGCACCTTGCTGCGTACCACCGATGGCGGCCTGTCCTGGACCAGTATCGCGATGCCCACCACGCAGCCGATCAATGACGTCCGGTTCGTTTCGCCGGCACAGGGCTGGCAGGTCTGCGCGAACGGCACGGTGTTCACCACAGCGGATAGCGGTGCCACATGGACCATGAGCAACGGGGCCATGGAAATGGAAGCGCTGGCCCGCAACAGCGCGGGTGAGCTCCTCACCGTGGGTTACTGTGGGGCGATCGGCCGAAGCGACGATGGTGGTGCCAGTTGGACCTCGGAACGTGAAGGGCCCACATCCCAGCTCCTCGACGTGTACGCATTGGACGATCAGCACGCCTGGGCGGTCGGTAATTCCGGCCGCACGCTCCGGACCACCGATGGCGGCGACCATTGGACGGAGGTGCTGACCGGTGCGAACTGGTCGTTGACGGGCGTGCACTTCACGGACACCTTGAACGGATGGACCTGCGGATACTACGGCAACCTGTACCATAGCACCGATGGCGGCGTTTCGTGGACGCCCGACGCCACCTTCGGCACCCCGATCTTCAGCGACGTGCAGTTCACCGACGCGCAACATGGCTGGTTGAGCACCCAAAGCCGCATGCTGTACCGCACCGTGGACGGCGGCGCCACCTGGCTGCCTGACACCATCGTGGCCCTGGGCCCTCAGTCCGTCTTCGACCTGTTCTTCCTGAACGACCAGCAGGGCTGGGCATGCGGCAACTACGGCTTTGTGTACCGCACGGTGGACGGTGGCCAGAACTGGACGGCAGCATCCCCTGGCGGTAGTGCCTTGAACGATCGGGTGAACGCGATCCGCTTCACCGATGCATTGAACGGCGTGGCCGTAGGGAACTCCGGTCTCATCCTCCGCACGGTGGATGGTGGCCTCACGTGGACCGCACCGGTATCAGCGCCCATATCCTATCTGGGCATCACCGAGCTCAACGACGTTTGGTACACGAGCCCCACCGAGGTATGGATCGCCGGTGCCTATGGCACCGTGCTGCACAGCACCGATCAGGGCGCCACGTGGAGCTTGTACGACAAGCAGCGGATGCTCAACATCGATGCGGCAAGTGCATCTCCGACCCACATCTGGTTCGTTGGACCCTGTGGCAACATCGTACGGACCGAGGTGCCGCCGATCCCGATGAGCATCCAGGCACACGGATCCATGGCGCATGGCGCCACGGCATACCCCAATCCCGGCAACGAGCAGGTCTGGTTCAATGGCATCTCCACCACCGAACCGATCGCCGCATGGATCTTCGACGTGCGCGGTGCCATGGCACTCCATGTGGGCAGGCTACAGCCCGGCCAGTATCTGGATGTTCACCAGCTGCAGCCGGGGCTCTATACCATCCTGCTCACCGACATGCACGGTGGCATGCAGCAGGTCCGCTGGATGAAGGAGTAGACGTGCTTGCAGTATCGGTGGCTTCGACAGTGCGCCCATAGCCGCGCAGCGAAGCATGGAAGCACTACCCTCGGCGGTTGCAACGCATGCGCAAGTTCCTCACTGGGGAGCAAGGTGCCCCGTGCCTCAACTGCATGCGGCGGGATGGCCCGTTCACGCGGCGAGTCATCGAGCCCGTCGGCTCAAGCGCCCTACATGTTCCTCCGATACTGACCGCCTACCTCGAACATCACCTGCGTCAACTGCTTCCGGAAAAGATCGGGACTTGCAGCCTGCACTGTGCGGAGCGCCCCCTTGCCTTCTTCGGCGTAGGCCTGTTGCACGTTCGCCACGGTGCGGATCTGTGCCTCCTTCTCTTCCTCGGTGGTACGGATCACTTCTTTGGGCGGGATAGTGGGCGAGGGGCCTAACCTCTTCCTCGGTACCATCCGTCAGTCTTGAGCATGGTCGATCCGCAGTTCGGGCATGCAGAGTACCTGGAGCTTATGCAGCCGTTCGACGCTTTGCGAGAGCGATAGCTCGCGCAGTCGGGTGGCAGCAAGCGACTATATTAGATCCGGTATCATCACTATGCGGCCCTTGATCCTTTGCAACTGGCTGTTCGTATCGTATGCGATACCAGGGTTCAGCCAATGCGTGCCGATAGGGGGCGTCGCCGGAACGCTATGGGATGCTTCGCAAACACAGTCGGTCCAGTTCACCGTCTCCCTCTCGCCCACGGCTTCCATGATCAATTTCTACACCGGGCAGTATTGTGGGATCCTCGGCGGGCAATTGTACACGCCGTGGTCCGGCAACAACCCGGACTCGATCATGAGCACGCTCACGTACGAATTCTCCGATCCGGTGATGTCCATGACCTATCTGGTCCTAGGCACCGGTGCGGCGTCGAACGTGCCCCGCCTGGAGTCCTTTACCTATACCACCAATACCATCGTTCCCACCTTGACAGTGGACCAGGGAACCTGTGACCCTTGGACCACCATCGGCAATACCACCACCAGTCCTGATGTCATTGGCGGCTTCAACTCCTACCACACCGTCTCGTCCAGTATCCCGTTCACCCGCGTCAGCATCGATACCTATGGGCTGAACACGAACGGTGGTTCCATGTTCGCACTTTGCAGCGGCAGTGCCGTGTTCGGTCCCTCCCCGGACCTGCATCTCCTACTTCCGGATACCGCGATCTGCCCAGGTGACACGATCCAGTTGAACGCGTCCATAGCGGGCACCACGAGCGTTTGGGAGAACGGCTCCACCGAAGGGGTGCGCAACATCACGGAAGCCGGGACCTATTGGGTGCAGCTGCTGCTCGATGGCGTATTCATCGGCTCCGATACGGTGCACGTTTCCATGATCGCCGTACCCGTGGTGGACCTTGGGCCGGATACCGCTATTTGCCCGGGTGAGGAGTTCGTTCTCGCTCCGGACCCATTGAACGGCACCTGGACGTGGTCCACCGGCAGTAATGCGCCCGCCCTTGCGATCGATCCGCCGCAAGAGGTCTGGCTCGTAGTGACCTTGAACGGTTGCGAGGTAAGCGATACGATACATATTGCTCTGGCTGACTGCAGCTCCACGGAAGGCATCCCCAACATTTTCACACCGAACGCCGATGGCGTGAATGATCGATTCGCTCCGGTCCCTCGATGGTCCGCCGGTTCCTTGGCGCTCACGATCCAAAGTCGGTTCGGCAATGTGGTGTTCGTGACGGCCGATGCCGCGAGGGGATGGGATGGCAGAGCGATCGGAGGAATGCCTTGCCCGGCCGGGACCTATTTCTGGACGATCACGGGGACAGCCCACAACGACACCAGGCAGCAAGCATCGGGTGTTGTTACGCTTCTCAGGTGATGCCCGTTAGGCAGAGGCAGGGGGCGTTTATTGCCTCCGGGCTGTGCACATCGGCTCACATGTTCCTACGGTACTGCCCTCCCACCTCGTCCTTCGACTATCGCTCAGGACTCGCCGCCGTCAAATGCCCCAGCTAGCAATACTTCGTCCCCTCCATCAGTTCCAAACTACGATTAGGTCAGCCGGCCCGTGCAACACCATTGCTTCAGGACCGACGAAGCTCTCGTCGCGCAGATCGATCACCAATTGTAGCCCGTCATTGAATCCGATCAATGCCGTGTGTTCGTTCTCTTCAACTCGGTTGACCATCTTTCCCTTCAAAGAGCTAAGCTCCAAGGGACCATCAATTCCAGTAACATGTACTGGGTTCACTATGCTCAATTGATAGTCTTCGAATGCGATCACGCGTGTGCCCACAGCTTGGCCGCTCTCCGGAAAAGGCACAGGGGTATTCAATGGAATGTAGGTGGCTATATCG
>JADZGG010000153.1 GCA_020854015.1 Flavobacteriales bacterium | reverse complement strand
TGATGGTCGCCCGAACCCCGAGCTCGTGGACGTGAACATCAGCAGCTGGGTGGCCGCCAACCCCGCCAACGTGCAGATCCGTTTCCGCTACCGCGCTACCTGGGATTACGGCTGGCAGGTGGACAACATCGCGATCAACGAGCTTCCCGCGAACGACATGGCACTGCTGGAGGCATACAAGACCGGCTTCTCATTCGGCAACACCGGCGTTGCCGACATGGACTATTCGATCTACCCCACGGAACAAGTTCGCCCCATGCTGCTCCATGGCAAGGTGAAGAACAAGGGCTCCCTGGACCAGACGAACGTCACATTGAACGCCACCGTGACCGGCCCTGGCGGAGTTGAGTTCACGGGTGCCAGCACGGCACAGGGCACCTCGGCTCCCGATCAGGTGGACAGCATGGCCGTAGAGGGCTTCACGCCCAGCGGGGCCGTGGGCAACTACACCGTGAAATTGGAAGTGCTGCAGGACGAGACCGACCAGAACCTGACGAATAACGAGAAGACGCAGAGCTTCGCAGTAAGCGAGTGCCTCTGGGCCCATGATGATGGCGTGTGCGAACAGTCCATCACCGCAGGTCCGGACAATCTCACGGACCAGACCGAGATCGGCAACTACTTCGATGTTGCCAATGCGGGCAGTTTCCTATACGGAGTGGACATCGCTCTGGAGGAAAGCACCACGCCCGGTATCATCGTCTACGCCAGCGTGCGTGACGAGAACCTCGACCAGATCGCCGTTAGCGCCGAATATGACGTGGACGCCGCGACGCTGAACACCGTAGGTGGCACGACCTTCTTCACCATCGTGTTCGATGACCCCATTGAGCTGCTTCAAGGCAACGCCTATTGCATTATGGTGGGCGGCTACGGTGGCGCGGATCAGATCCATGTGGCCACCAGCGGCATCAGTGCTCCGCAGGTCAGCATCATCCACTACCCGCAGGCCGCGACGCCGAACGCTTTCTACACCACCCGCACACCGATGGTCCGTGCCATCCTCAGCGCACAATGCGCAGGTGTGGGCATCGCCGAGAACAACGGCAGCGTGTCCGGCGTGCAGGCCTGGCCGAACCCCTTCAGCGAGACCGCGGACATCCGCTTCGAGCTGAACACCGGTGCGAACGTGACCGTTGAACTGCGTGACATGACCGGTCGCCTGATCCAGGTGGAACGCCTTGGTCACCGCGCTGCTGGTGCACAACAGGTGCGCTTCAACGGCCTGGACCTGGCGGACGGTGTTTACAGCTACACCATCAATGCCGACGGTGCCCGCACCACCGGCACCTTGGTGCACGCCCGCCACTAAGAGCAAAAATGAAAAGCCCCGTTCCTGGATCCAGGGACGGGGCTTTTTCGTGGGCCGAAGTTCCGCTCAGCGACCCCTCATCGACTTGCGCACGGTGCGCATAAGGCCACTGGCGAAGAAGAAGTCGTTCAATTCCTTGTTGTCACTGTCGAACAGGTCATCCTTGGTGCCCTGCCACCAGATGCGGCCCTCGTTGATGAAGACGATGTTCTCGCCGCTCTCCATCACACTGTTCATGTCGTGCGTGATCACGATCGTTGTGGTGCCGTACTCCTGCGTGAGCTCCTTGATCAACTCGTCGATCACGATGCTCGTCTGCGGATCGAGGCCGCTGTTGGGCTCGTCCACGAAGAGGTACTTGGGGTTCATGGCGATGGCCCGGGCGATGCCCACCCGCTTCTGCATACCGCCGCTCAGCTCGCTGGGGAACAACCGGTCCTTGTCCACGATGTTCACCCGCTTGAGGCAGAGGGCGGCACGGTCCCGCATCTCGCTCTCGCTCATGGTGGCGAACATCTTCAGCGGGAACATCACGTTCTCCATCACCGTGAGCGAATCGAAGAGCGCGCTGCTCTGGAACAGCATGCCTATCTCCTGGCGCACTTGGCGTTTCTCGTCCTTCTCCAGCTCGTGGAACGAACGGCCATCGTAAAGCACACGACCTTCATCGGGCACATGCAGGCCCACGATGCACTTGGCCAACACGCTCTTTCCGCTGCCGCTCTTGCCGATGATCATGTTCACCTTTCCGGTCTCGAACACCGCGCTGACATCGGTGAGCACTTGGGAGGCACCGAAGCGCTTGCTCACATGCTGCACCTCGATCATATGAGCAGCAATTGGGTGAGCATGTAGTTGAGGATCAGGATCACCACGTTGCTGTACACCACGGCCTTGGTGCTGCTGATGCCCACCTCGCGTGTGCCGCCGCTCGTGTAGTAGCCTTGGTAGGCGCTGATGGTGGTGATCACCACGGCGAAGACCACCGTCTT
This sequence comes from Flavobacteriales bacterium, assembly GCA_020854015.1. Taxonomy (GTDB): domain Bacteria; phylum Bacteroidota; class Bacteroidia; order Flavobacteriales_F; family PHOS-HE28; genus PHOS-HE28. The sequence goes on along the minus strand of JADZGG010000153.1, from coordinate 874 downwards.
GATCAAGGCGTAGGTGATGTGGTAGGGATTGAACTGCATCTGGATACCCTGGATGTAGTCCGTGCTGCTCACGATCCCCGTTCCGATGCCGGCCACCCAGCCACCGAATATGCTCAGGAACATGCTGATGATGATCAGGAATGGGTTGATGAGCACCGAGGCCACCACCTTGGGCAGGATCAGATAACCGGCACTGTTCACCCCCATGATGTCGAGGGCATCGATCTGCTCCTTCACCCGCATTGAGCCGATCTCCGCAGCAATGTTGCTGCCCACCTTACCGGCCAGGATCAGGCTGATGATGGTGGGGCTGAACTCCAATATGGTGCTCTGCCGCGCCGCGAAACCCACGACCCAAGCTTGGATCAGGGGGCTGTCGATGTTCGATTTCGTCTGGATGGTGATGACCGCCCCCATGAAGACGGAAAGCAGCGCCACGATACCCAAGCTCCTGACACCCAGCAGGTCGACCTCCTCCACGGTGCGCTTCCAGTACAGGCTGAGGCGCTCGGGTGCGCTGAAGGCCTCCCCTAACAGAAGGAAGTAGCGGCCAATGTGGAAGAAGAGGTTCAAGCAGCAGGTGTTCCGGCCAAAAATAGCCCTTCCTCGGGTGGGCTGAACATCCATTCCCCCGCCTTTCCACACCGGTGGGTGAAGCCTACATTTGCCTGAACCTGTCAGCGGACAGGCTGACCATGACAAGCACGCGTGCCTTACCTCCCTTGCTCAGCCGGATCGGCGCGTTGGCCCTGTTGGCCGCCGTGTTGACGAGCTGCGCCTCGGGGCCCAAGTACGGTGCAGCGAAAAAACGCAAGAAGGGATGTGATTGTCCGCATTGGAACCGGGTGCCTGAACGCGGCCATGAGCTGCGTTC
>JADZGG010000152.1 GCA_020854015.1 Flavobacteriales bacterium | reverse complement strand
GGCGCACCCGGCAAGGAGCGCAGCAAGCGTGCCACCTCGACAGCGAAGGCCCAGCCGGTGAAGCTCTCCCAGAACGGCGACCTGATGCGCAAGCTGCGAAAGGCCTTCAACATCGCGAAGGGAGAGGAGGAAGAGGCCTCCCTCAGCTTGATCTGCCAGGCCCTGCGCCGGTTGGACACGGGGTTCGACCCGCGCAGTTACGGACATGCCTCGCTCTCTTCCCTGGTCAACGCGCTGAAAGACCAGCTGGAGACGCGCCGCGAGGAGAAGGGCAACACCGTGATGGTGCGGTTCCGGGGGTGATCCACCCGTGTCCGGTCCAGCCGGACCGGTTATCTTTGCGGGCCTTTAGAAAGCCCTGATGGACAAGCGTTTCCCGCAGTATGATGAACTCGACCTGCCCAAGGTCGCCGAGGAGGTATTGAAGCAGTGGGAGGCCGAGGACACCTTCGGCCAGAGCCTTGAACTGCGCAAGAACGCTCCGCCCTTCGTGTTCTACGAAGGTCCGCCGAGCGCGAACGGATTGCCCGGCATCCACCACGTGATGGCGCGTGCCATCAAGGACATCTTCTGCCGCTACCAGACGCAGAAGGGCCACCGCGTGGACCGCAAGGCCGGCTGGGATACACATGGGCTGCCGATCGAACTGGGAGTGGAGAAGGAGCTCGGCATCACCAAGGAGGACATCGGGAAGAAGATCAGCATCGAGGACTACAACGTGGCGTGCAAGAAGGCCGTGATGCGGTACACCGACGTGTGGAACGACATGACGCGCCGCATCGGCTTCTGGCTGGACCTGGAGCATCCGTACGTCACCTACCACACCAAGTACATCGAGAGCGTGTGGCACCTGCTGAAGCAGCTCCACGAACAGGACCTGCTGTACAAGGGCTACACGATCCAGCCCTACTCCCCCGCAGCGGGCACGGGACTTTCCTCGCACGAGCTGAACCAGCCCGGCACGTACAAGCCGGTGAAGGACACCAGCGCGGTGGCCATGTTCAAGGTGAAGCCCGACCACGCGAGCGAGTTCCTGTTCAAGGACGCGTTCGGCGATGTGTTCATCCTCGCTTGGACGACAACGCCCTGGACACTGCCCAGCAACTGTGCGCTCACGGTCGGCCCCAAGCTGGACTATGTGCGGGTGAAGACCTTCAACCCCTACACCCACGAGCCCAACACCGTGGTGCTGGCCAAGGCCCGGCTCAACGCCTACTTCAGCGAGAAGGGGAAGGATGCCTCGTTCGAGGACTACAAGAAGGACGGAAAGAACATCCCCTGGACGATCAACGGCGAGTTCTACGGACACCAGCTGGAAGGCATCCGTTACGAGCAACTGTTCCCCTACGCACAGCCCACGGGCGGCGATGCGTTCAAGGTGATCGGCGGCGATTTCGTGACCACGGAGGACGGTACCGGTGTGGTGCACACGGCGCCCAGCTTCGGCGCGGACGACATGCGCGTGGCGCGGCAGCACGGCATCGGCACGCTCACCCTCGTGGACCTGCAAGGGCGCTTCACGCCGGAGATGGGCGAGTTCGCGGGCAAGTACGTGAAGAACGAATACTACCCCACGAGACAAGCGCCGGACAAGAGCGTCGACGTGGAGCTCAGCATCCGGTTGAAGGAGATGGGGCGCGCCTTCAAGGTGGAGAAGTACGAGCACAACTACCCGCACTGCTGGCGTACCGACAAGCCGATCCTCTACTACCCGCTCGACAGCTGGTTCGTGCGCGTCACCGCGAAGAAGGACCGGCTGATCGCATTGAACAAGACCATCAACTGGAAGCCCGAGAGCACCGGGACCGGCCGCTTCGGCAACTGGCTGGAGAACCTGCAGGACTGGAACCTCTCGCGTTCGCGCTACTGGGGCATCCCGCTCCCGATCTGGCGCACAGAGGATGGCGATGAGGAGCTCTGCATCGGTTCACTGAAGCACCTGAAGGAGGAGGTCGCCCGCAGCGTGAAGGCCGGTGTCATGACCGCCGACCCTTATGCCTCGTTCGACCCTGCGGACATGAGCGATGCGAACTACGACCGCGTCGATCTGCACCGTCCGTATGCGGACAACATCGTGCTCGTGAGCCCCGGTGGCAAGCCGATGAAGCGCGAGACGGACCTCATCGACGTATGGTTCGACAGCGGCGCGATGCCCTATGCGCAATGGCACTATCCCTTCGAGAACGAAGCCACGTTCAAGGAGACCTTCCCGGCCGACTTCATCGCGGAAGGCGTGGACCAGACCCGCGGTTGGTTCTACACCTTGCACGCCATCGCCACGCTCACCCAGGATTCCGTCGCCTACAAGGCCGTGGTGAGCAATGGCCTGGTGCTGGACAAGGTGGGCCAGAAGATGAGCAAGCGGCTGGGCAATGCCGTGGACCCCTTCAAGACGCTTGACGCTTATGGGGCCGATGCGGTGCGCTGGTACATGATCAGCAACGCCTCACCGTGGGACAACCTGAAGTTCGACGCGGAGGGCATCACCGAGGTGCAGCGCAAGTTCTTCCGTGCGCTCTTCAACACCTACAACTTCTTCGCGCTCTATGCCAACATCGACAGCTTCGACGGAAATGGTGAAGCCACGTTGACCGAGTCCGACCGGTGGATCCTCTCGCGCCTCAACAGCGTGATGAAACTGGCGGACGCGAACTACGCCGACTACGAGCCCACGATCGCGGCGCGGGCCATCCAGGACTTCGTTGTGGAGGACCTGAGCAACTGGTACGTGCG
>JADZGG010000151.1 GCA_020854015.1 Flavobacteriales bacterium | reverse complement strand
GGACCAACGGTCTGGCCGGTGCCCAACCAAGGATCCGTCCACGTCAGTGGTATGACGGGGCCGCTGCGGCTACAGGACGCGATGGGCCGGCAAGTGCCCGTGGAGAGCACTGGGCCCATGAACGGCCAGGAACGTCAGGTCCGGATCTTCGACCCTGCTCCGGGCATGTATTATCTGAGCGATGATGTTGGCTCCGGAAGTGGCGTGCGCGTTCTGGTCACGCTATGACCGCCAGCGACCCAAACTTTTTCTTTCAATACTATTTGAAACTTTCATTTCAACGATCTAGCTTTGACCCGTTCAAGCACCGCAACCATGGAACTCCACGACGCCAAGGACAAGTTCATCCAGGCCTGGGGCGCGTTCGGTAGCCAATGGGGCATCAACCGCAGCATGGCGCAGGTGCATGCGCTTTTGCTCATCAGCCCCGAGCCGTTAAGCACCGAGGATGTGATGGATCAACTGAACATCAGCCGGGGCAACGCCAACATGAACCTGCGCGCGCTGATCGACTGGCACCTCGTCGACCGCATACTGAAGACCGGCGAGCGCCGCGAGTTCTTCCAGGCCGAGAAGGACGTGTGGAAGATCGCCACGCACATCACCCGCGAACGCAAGAAACGTGAGCTGGAACCCATGGTGAAGCTGCTCGCCGAACTGAAGCGCACCGAAGGCCAGAACGCCGAGACCAAGGCCTTCCGCCAGATGACCCACGACCTCCACGACCTCACAAGCCGTATCGATGCCGTGCTGGAGCGTAGCACCCGCAGCGATGTCCAGTGGTTCTTGAAAGCCGCATCCACCCTGCTCCGATGACCTCTTTTCTTTTACTCCAATGTTTCATTTTTTATTGAAACTTCAGCACTGAAAGACCACTCCGCCATGAACCTCAACCTCCTCAGCTACGCCCTGTTCTTCCCTGCGATGGTGGTCGTGGCGGTGTGGACGGCCCAGGTGAGCCATCGTCATGGAAGGGTGTGGATGATGCGCATCTTCGACGGGGAGGTCGCCTTCGTGGACGCCGTGAACAACATACTGCTCGTGGGCTGCTATGTCGTGAACGCCGGTTACATCGCTCTGGTCATCGGCCAATGGCAGACCATCCACAACCTGACCGAAATGCTCGGCGTGCTCAGTCAGCGCATCGCCTTCATCATTCTCACCCTCGCCTGGCTCCACTACCAGAACATCGCCGTGCTCCTGCTCTGGAGCCGGATCAAGCACCGTCGTCAACCTCAATTCCAACAGCCATGACCAACAAGATCGTCGTCGCGTACCTCGTGTACCTGCCCGTGGCCCTGGGCCTCACCCTCTACGTGGCCCGCACCCTCTTCCGGAACGCCCGCGTTTTCATGCTCGACATCTTCCGCGGAAAGGAGGACATCGCCAACAGCACCAACAGTCTCTTTGAAGTGGGTTTCTACCTCCTGAACATGGGCTTCGCCCTGAAGATCCTGGAGTTCCACCGCAGCCTCGATAGCAACCAGGAACTTGTGGAGGCGCTGGCCGACAAGGTGGGCGGATTCGCGATCTACCTCGGTGTCATGCTCTTCTTGAACATGTACCTCTTCTTCCGTGGTCGTCGCAAGAGCCGCGAGAACCGTCCCCTTCCTCCTGCCGCTCACGTGATCGTGGAACCCACCTACTGAAGCCTACGGGCTGGAACCTCCCCACCCCGACCAAAATGAACACCATCATCCTCGCTGGCGGCACCGGCACCATGGGCCTGATCCTCCAGGACCACTTCATACAACAGGGCTTTCGCGTGGTCGTACTGACCCGCGATCCCGCCCGCCACAAGCGCACCGGTGTCACCTTCCTGCCCTGGGATGGCCGCACCATCGGGGACTGGGCCGCTGAACTGGAAGGCGTCACCGCCGTGATCAACCTGGCCGGCCGTAGCGTGGACTGCCGCTACAACATCCGTAACAAGGCGCTGATCCTCAGCAGCCGCGTGGACGCCACTCACGCCCTCGGACTCGCCACCGCACGTTGCATGGTCCCTCCGAAATTGTGGATCAACCTGAGCACCGCCACCATCTACCGGCACGCCGAGGACCGCGCCATGGATGAGGCCACCGGCGAGATCGGCAGTGGATTCAGTATCGAAGTGGCGAAGGCTTGGGAGAAGGCCTTCTTCAGTGATGCGCGCGCAGGTGTGCGGCAGGTGGCTGTGCGCTGCGCCATGGTCTTCAGTCCTCGTGGAGGAGCTTTCCCCCGCTTCACACAGCTTACGCGTGCGGGCCTTGGCGGATACCACGGTACCGGAACGCAATATGTGAGCTGGGTGCACGAGGCCGATGTGGCCGCCTTCTTCCAGTGGCTGATCGACACGCCGAGCATCGAAGGTGTCATCAACCTCGCTGCTCCTACCCCCCTGCCAGAGACCGAGCTCATGAAAGCGTTGCGCGACCGCATCAAGCCGTTCGTGCATTTCAACGTGCCCGGTTGGATGCTGCCCATCGGCGCGTGGTTCCTGCGCACCGAGACCGAACTGGTGCTGAAGAGCCGACGCGTGGTGCCGACCCGCGCACTTCAGCTGGGCTACCTCTTTCACCATCCCACCGTCGAAACCGCCTTGGATGACCTCCTTCGGAAGGACAAGGCAAAACAGCAGATACCATGAACACCGTACAGAAGATCCTCCACTGTGACGGCTGCACCGGCCGCCTGACCTACCAACGGAACATCGCCCTGCTCGCGCTCGGAAAATCCACTGTGGACCTGTTGACCATTGCCTTGGTGCCTGGTACGGACGCCATGACCGTCGCCCTTTCGTGGTTGAACCCGTTCGCGCTCATTCTCCCGTGGATGGACGGTAGCATGCCCTTCGTGATCTGCCTGGGGACCTTCGCATTCTTCAGCGGTCTGGTATGGAACAGCGTGCACCGCGCCCGCGACACGGGATGGAGCCATTGGCTGGGCTTGCTCGCGGCCGTGCCTTTCGTTGACATCATCGCGGCCGTGGTCTTGTCCGTCCTTCCCGCTCGTAAGCGTTCGGTCTGGGACCTGGTGTGAGGACCCGGATGGGGGTATCCGGGCAGCCGATGGTCTTTCCTGTAAGCGGTCGACATTGACGTCGCTCACTCCTAACTTGGCTCCGCACCCGATGCTCCGGTCCTTCACCATCTCATACTTGTTCGTGCTCCTTGGTCTTGGCGCTGCGGAAAGCGCCGCACAGGTCACCCGCTTCCAGGTGCTGAAGGCGGATGAACTGGTGGGCAATGTGATCGCCATGCGCATGCCCACGGCCACTGGTACGGTCTACACGATGACCTCTCATTGTGAGCTCGACATCGTCTGGACGCAGGTGGTGCGCAGTTCGCTCCGCACAGAGTATACCGACGGTGTGCTCACCTCCTGCCACACAAGCCTTCGCGTCAACGAGTCGGTACGTGACTCGAGCAGCATGATCAAGGGGGCGGACCAATGCTTCGTTCATCCGGACGCGGCTTTTTCCTGTGAGCGGACCACCCAGTGGACCACCAGCCGCATGTATTTCGAAGAACCGGTGGGTCAACCGTTCATCTTTGTGGAAAGCGTACTGAAGGATTGCCCGCTGGTGCCCTCCGGTCCCAACCGCTACACCCTCACCTTCCCCAACCGGAACGTGAACCACTACATCTACAAGGACGGGGTGCTGCAGGAGATCCATGTGGAGCGGACACTGATGGACCTGGTTTTCCGCAGGGCCTGAACGGCTGCCAGCCGCTCCTCCCCGTTCGTCACCGTTCATGTATGCCGCTTCGAGCATGGGCGTCGACCCGGTACTTTCGAGGCCAATGATCAAGCTGACGGGTATCCGCAAAGCCTACCGCACAGGCGCCAACGTGCTGCAGGTTCTTAAGGGCATCGACCTCGAGATCGCCAAGGGCGAACTGGTCAGCATCATGGGCACATCGGGTTCCGGCAAGAGCACCCTGCTCAATATCGTCGGTATCCTGGACACCTACGACAGTGGCGAGTACCGGCTGGACGACGTGGTGATCAAGGGCCAGAACGAGACGGAGAACGCATTGCTCCGGAGCAAGTACATCGGCTTCGTCTTTCAAAGCTTCAATCTCATCACGTTCAAGAACGCGGTGGAGAACGTGGCCCTGCCCCTCTACTACCAAGGTGTAGCCCGCAAGAAGCGCAACGACCTGGCGCTGGCCATGTTGGAGAACGTGGGCCTGAAGGAGTGGGCGAACCACATGCCCAACGAGATGAGCGGTGGCCAGAAACAACGCGTCGCCATCGCCCGTGCGCTCATCAGCAACCCCAAGATCATTCTGGCGGACGAACCCACAGGTGCGTTGGACAGCAAGACCAGCGAGGACGTGATGAAGCTGTTGACCAGCGTGAACAAGGACCTGGGCCTTACGGTGGTCATCGTCACGCACGAACGGGGCGTAGCCGCCGCCACACAGCGCGTGATCCGCCTGAAGGACGGATTGATCGAGGACGCGCATGTGCAACCCTCAACCCTGCTCGAAGATGTTCGATAGGGAGAAGTGGGGCGAGATCATGCAGAGCATTGGCAAGAACAAGCTCCGCACGGTCCTTACAGGGTTCGCCGTCTTCTGGGGCATCTTCATGCTCATCATCCTGCTAGGCGCAGGTGCCGGGCTGCGGAATGGTTTCTCCTACAACTTCAAGAACACCGCCACGAACAGCATCGAGGTCTACGGTGGCCAGACCAGCAAGCCTTGGAACGGGCTTCCGGCGAACCGCGACATCCAGCTAACGGAAGAGGATGTGGAGGCGTTGCGGAATTCCATCCCGGGCATCGAGCACATCAGCGGCAGCTACCGCGTGTGGCGGGGGAACAGTCAGTTGCAGCACGGTATGAACTACGGCAGCTACAACATCCGCGGGGTGATCCCCGAGCACCAGCAGCTGCAGAAACAGATCCTGGTCGCCGGTCGCTTCATCAACGAGGTGGACGAAGAGCAGGTGCGCAAGGTGATCCTGATCGCCGACGATGCCCGGAAGGAGCTCTTCAAGAATGAGGAACCCTTGGACAAGTGGGTGAATGTCAATGGCGTGCCTTTCCAGGTGGTAGGCTTGTACAAGTTCGAGAACAGCG
>JADZGG010000150.1 GCA_020854015.1 Flavobacteriales bacterium | reverse complement strand
GACCTGCGCTTCGAGAAGAAGATGAGCCGCCCTGTGGCCGAGGTGATGACCAGCAAGCATCTGATCACCGCCGAGCCGAAGACCACCATGGCACAGGCCGAGGACATTCTTCAAGAGCACAAGATCGAGAAGCTCCCCGTGGTCGATAAGGATGGACACCTCGTAGGCCTGATCACTTACAAGGACATCATCAAGCTGAAGCAACGGCCCCATGCCTGCAAGGATCACTTGGGGCGCTTGCGTGTGGCGGCAGCGATCGGTATTTCCGGCGATTCGATCGAACGGGCCAAGGCCTTGGTGGACGCTGGCGTGGATGCCATCGTGATCGACACGGCCCATGGCCACACGCGCGGAGTGATCGATATGCTGAAGCAGGTGAAGCGGACCTATCCCAACCTGGACGTAGTGGTGGGCAACATCGCTACGGCCGAAGCCGCGTTGGCCCTGGTGGAAGCTGGTGCCGACGCTGTGAAAGTGGGTATCGGTCCTGGCAGCATCTGTACCACCCGTGTGATCGCCGGTGTCGGCGTTCCCCAGCTTACCGCTGTGTTCGACTGCGCCCGTGCCATTGAAGGCTCCGGCGTACCCGTGATCGCCGATGGCGGCATCCGCTACACCGGTGATGTGGTGAAGGCCTTGGCGGCCGGTGCCGGCACCGTGATGGTCGGCAGCATGTTCGCCGGAGTGGAGGAAAGCCCTGGTGAGACCATCATCTACGAAGGCCGCCGGTTCAAAGCCTATCGTGGCATGGGCAGCATCGAGGCCATGCAGCTGGGCAGCAAGGACCGCTACTTCCAGGACATGGAGGACGACATCAAGAAGTTGGTGCCGGAGGGGATCAGTGGAAGGGTGCCATACAAGGGCAAGCTGTCCGAGGTCGTGCACCAACTGGTCGGTGGTCTGAGGGCCGGCATGGGCTATTGCGGTGCGAAGGACATGGAGGCCCTCAAGCAGGCGCGCTTCATTCGCATCACAACGGCCGGGGTCAAGGAAAGCCATCCCCACGACGTCTTCATCACCCGGGAGGCGCCGAATTACAGTCACCGATAAGTGTGTTCACCGGCTGGTCCGGTCAATTGGTCGAACGGAGAATGAAACTTGTCGACAGAAGCGTGCGTATCAGCGGCCACATACCGCTATCACATGCGCTCTCCTCATGCTCTCGCCGCGCTCGTTCTTGGTCTCGCGCTTCCCGCAAGCATCTTCGCACAGTTCGGACCCGAGTCCTTTCTGTTCAGTGAAGGCCCCTGTTCCATCGACCTTGTCGATGTCGATAACGATGGCGACTTGGATCTGCTGACCGCAGGTCGAGAGGGAGCCATCCTTCGCACCAATACCGATGCCCAGGGTACCTGGTCGGGTCCCATTCTGATCGATCCCTCGGTGCTGATGGCCCGTGCGGTCGACGTGAACGGGGATGGCGCGTTGGACCTGATCGCAGGACTTCAGTACGGAGGTGGACTCCGCTGGTACCCCAACGTTGGTGGTGCCACGTTCGGTGCGCCGATCACGCTCACAAGCTCCTATGCGGTCTCCCAATTGGAACAAGCTGATATGGATGGCGACGGTGATCAGGACCTCCTGGTGCTTTCCGAGAGCGGCAACATCAGTTGGAGCGCGAACGATGGACAGGGTCTGTTCGGTCCCCTCACATTGATCGCCGCCGGTGCCGGCCGTTCGTTGCAAGCGAATGATCAGGATGGCGACGGTGACCTTGACGTTCTCTGGTCCTCGGCGATCGCCGGCCAGTTCACCGCTGCTCTCAACCTCGGTGCTGGTGTTTTCGCTGCTCCGGTCGCTCTGGCCAGCGGTGACATCGGTGGAGCAGGAGACCTTGATGGCGATGGTCATGCGGATGTTGTGAGCGCGTCAGCCCTTTCAGGTTTGACATGGCAGCGCAATACCACGGGAAGTGGATCCCTTGGCATTCCTTCGCCGATCGAAACGACCTACTCGGAATTCGAAGCCCTGCTGCTCGTCGACCTGGATGTCGACGGTGATCTGGATGTCGTGATGAGCGATGCCGACCTGGATGAAGTGGCGTGGTACGAGAACGTCGACGGTCAGGGCGAATTCGGTCCCCGCCAAGTGATCGCTGTGGGCATGCCCGGCGTGTCAGCGCTTGCTGCCGGAGACATCAACGGTGATGGCGATGCGGAGATCTTTGCGGCCAGCGCGACCCTCAACCGCATCTCGACCTACGAGAACCTTGCTTATGCCACGGGCCGTGTCTTGGGGCGCGTGTTCAACGACATCAATGGTGACGGCCTCTTCAATGGCACCGACCATGGCCTTAACGGCTTCCGGGTCGATCTGGATGGAATAGGTTCCGTGTATACGAACCACAGTGGCATGTATTGGATGGACGTGCCTACCGGCAACATCGCTGTGAGCATGGCACCGCATCCGCTATGGACCCCCACCACCCCCACTACCCACATGGCCTCTGTGGCGAACACGGTCGTTGCCATGCACACTGATTTCGGATTCATCGCCGATGGTATCGTGTCCGATCTAATGCCGCAGATCAACAGCGGTGTCATGCGCTGCAACGAAGAGGTGCGCTATTGGGTGAACGTCAGCAACGGAGGTAATCGCACCTGCGACATCGAAGTGGCTTTGGACCTGGACGATCTTTCGACCCTTGGCATGACCATGCCGTTGGCAACGGTGCAATCGGGTGTAGCGCATTGGACCTTCCAGAACGTGCAACCCTCGCACCAACGTTCCATCGAATTGAACGTGCTGCTCGCCGGTCCCTCTCATCTGGGTGAGACGTTGCATGATCTCTTGACGGTTTCCTCCATGGTGAACGGTGTGAGCCAGGGCTCCTTTGTCACCACCTATGATCCGGTGCTGCTCTGCGCCATGGACCCCAACGACAAGCAGGTAATGCCTGAAGGCGTTGGATCGGAGCATTGGACCGCCATGGGAACGGAACTGACCTACACCGTCCGCTTCCAGAACACGGGTAATGCGTACGCACAGGATGTGGAAGTGGTGGATCAATTGGATGCTGATCTCGACTGGGCGACGCTCCGAGTGCTTTCGACAAGTCACACGCTCCGCACGGCGGTTGCACCAACAGGTGAGGTACGATTCCAGTTCCCGGACATCCAGCTGCCGGACAGCGCGACCGACATGGCCGGTAGTCAAGGCTACGTGCGCTTTGCGATCGATCATCTCCCCAACCTGCCAGAGGCGACCGAAGTGAACAACACGGCAGCGATCTATTTCGACCTGAATCCGCCGATCATCACCAACACCGTGCTGAACACGCTGACCTATGGCACGGTCGGGGTGAACGAACAAGTCGTGATGGATGATGAACTTTCCGTCCTTCCGAATCCGATGGGGCAGGAGGCCAGCTTGCAGTTGGGCGCCGGGTTCAATGGTCGTGTTGAACTTTCCCTCTCTGATGGAATGGGACGCTTGGTCCGTGGTTGGACAGCTTCGGGCGGTACCCGCACCACCTTCGATCGCGATGGGTTGTCGTCAGGCATCTACCTCCTGCGCGCCTCAGCGAACGGCATGATCCGCACCGTGCGACTGGTCATCGAATAAGACCGTCGTTAACGCCCAGGGCGAAGAGCGCGATATCGTACTTCACAGGATCCTTCGGGTCGAGCTTGCGGAGCTGTTCCGTAAGCTCGACCACGCTTTTCCAGTCGTCCTGAGCGCGCTTCAACAACCCGAGTTCACGGGCTACGCGACCGGTGTGCACGTCCAGTGGCACCATAAGGTCCGCCGGGCTGATGATCTTCCACAGTCCCAGGTCGACGCCCCGGTCATTGGGACGCACCATCCACCGTAAGAACATGTTCATGCGCTTCGCATTGCTGCCCTTTGACGGGTCGGCCACATGCTTGCGTGTTCGGGGTTCATGATCGGACTCGAAGAAACGGGCCTTGAAGCGTGAGATGGCCATGGCCATATCGCCTATGGACCCGTTGTCAAGAAAGGCGTTCTCCAGGCCACCATATTGGACGTGCAGGTGCCGAAGCCCAAGCACGAATTGACGTGCATCAACGCCGTTGAACGTACGGTGAACGAAGCGGTCCAAGCGTGTAAGGTCCTGCCAGGTGGCATGCAGCACGAAATCATGCGGCGTTCCATCCATCAACTGAACGAGCTTGTTCGCGTTGTTGATGATGGTGACACGTTGCCCCCATGCGATCGTAGCGGTGAGGAATCCGATGATCTCTGCATCACCACGGTTGCT
>JADZGG010000149.1 GCA_020854015.1 Flavobacteriales bacterium | reverse complement strand
TCGTCGGGATCCCAAGCCGTCCGGTCGGATCGACAGGTACGGCGAATGCTCCCGGGTATCTTCGCCGGCCTTTCCCGCGTACAACAGGTCCGTGCCCGCGCGACCTGGCGAGCATATCGAAGGATGACGACACCGATGGAACGGCTTTGCCCGACCCCAATGAGCCTGCTGCTGGCCCTGTTCATGGGGCTATCGGCGCTGGGCGTGCAGGGTTCCACCGACACCACCCGCACAGATACCGTCACTGCGGTAGTGGTCTACGGGGACGACCTGCTGCTGGAAGCGGACGAAGCGCTCAGCGACGACCGGCTGGAACAACTGCTGGATTCCCTGTGCACATTGGACCCAGCACCGGAGGACCTGATCCGCGACCTGCGCCTGTTCAAGCGCATCCGCAGCATGGACACGGACCAGATGGTGGTTCTGATCGACTCCTTGTTCGAACTGGACACCGTGCCGTACCCGTTGATCAACGAGATCAACCTCTATGCGAGCAACATGCCCACGCAATCGGCCGTGGACCAAGCCACCCTGCTTCCTTGGTCGAACACGAACATCGAACCCGGCCAGGAAGTGTATGGCGCATGGAACACAACGAACCCGAACGCCTACGGTCCTGAGCTTTCACAGAAGGACACTGTGGTGCTCGTGCAGCTCACCAACGGCCCCTGTGGGTTCAGCATGCCGGTGCCTCCGGTGGTCACCAGCCGCTTCGGTTGGCGCGATGGGCGACCACACAACGGCATCGATCTGGACCTTGTGGTCGGGGATCAAGTGCGGAGTGCCTTCCCAGGTGTTGTGCGTTTCGCAGGCACGTTCGGCGGATTCGGACGTCTGGTGGTCGTGCGCCACTACAATGGGCTGGAGACCTACTACGCCCACTTGCACCGCTTGAAGGTGAAGAGCGGAGATGTCGTCGAGGCAGGTGAAACGATAGGGCTTGGCGGCAATAGCGGCCACAGCACCGGCAGCCACCTGCACTTCGAAGTGCGCTTCAAGGGAGTGCCCATCGACCCTTCGCACGTGATCGCCTTCACGGAGGGTGAATTGCTCTGCGACACCCTTGTGTTGAAGAAAACGCGTTGGAGCTTTGCAGCCTACCCCATGGGCACCCAGTTCCATACGGTGGGAAAAGGTGAGCATCTTTACGCCATCGCCGAGCATTACGGCACCAGCATCAACGCACTGTGCGACCTCAACGGCATCACCCGGAAGACCCGCTTGCGCGTAGGCCAGCGGTTGATGGTGAGCGCACCCCAGGTGAACGATCTGGCCCAGACCACCAAGGTCGCGCGTTGAGCGTTCGCCCTCGTTCGAGCTCCCTACTGCAAGCGCTCGCGCTGCTCTTGACCCTCGTCGCTTCCGGCGATCTGTTTGCCCAGAAAGGCGTCACCACGTTCGGGTTGCAGGTGAAACCCGTGATCCCGCTCTCCTTCTTCGACCCCTTGGTCACAGTGGAAACGCCCCCCCTGCGCGGCAGCATGGAACTGACCGGTGGGCTTGCCTTCGGCATGGTGGTCCGCCACGGTCTCACGAAGAGCATCTCTTTCGAAACCGGTATCAACCAGATCACGCGTCGTTATGACTTCGGGGTGGCCAACGATACCAGCGGTTACGACGAGATCGGGCAGCTGCGCTATGTGGGCTACGAAATACCGCTGTTGGCCATGGTGTACATCCGGCTGGGCCAGAAGACCTGGATGAACAACGCGCTCGGCTTCTCCTTGGACATGTACCCAAGTGATGCGCGCAGTGACATTGAGGAAGGGCGGGCCTATGTCTTCCGCACAAGTTGGATCCAGATGGGGGTGGTGGGCAATGTGGGGGTGGAATACCGCACCGAACGTTCGGGCTACTTCTACCTCGGAGCCACCTATCACCGTCCGTTCAACGACATGGCCGTCGCGGACCTGACCTGGTACAACGTCAATTACCTGCCCACCGTGATGCGGACGGGCCTCGACGGAAGCTACCTCACCTTGGACATCCGCTACTTCTTCCACGAAGCACCGGACAAGAGCCGCACACGCTGAGCACGGTCGATCCGCCAGGGTCAGTGTTGGTTGTGTTGCGAACGGTTACCTTGCCAGCAAGACTTCCCACCCATGCGTTCACGTTACGCCTTACCGCTTCTCTTCGCTCTTCTCGCCACCCAGGTCAACGCGCAAAGCGATCTGTGCACCACCGCGATACTGGTGGGCCCCGGCACCTATGTGGCCGATGGGCCGTTCAGCGGCGGTGGAGCCAGCCAGACGGGCGCCACCAACGGTGATTGGTATTCGTTCGACCCGAACGATCCCGGCTACATTACCGTGACCAGCTGTGGTGATGGCGTGCGCGACACCCGTGTCTGGGTCCACACCGGTAGCTGTGGTGCGCTCAACACCATTGGCGGTGATGACGACGGCTGCCCAACAGGCTATCCTCCAGGGAACAGCTTGCTGGCCAACGTGCCGGTGACACCTGGCAACCTGTACTTCATTGAATGGGACGACCGCTGGAGCGGACAGGGCTACACATGGGACCTGCTCGTGCACTCCTGCCCCAATGCCCTGCCCTTCTTCTCCGCTACCGATAGCACCTTGGACGTGGAATGGTTGGAAGGCGCTAATGGTGATCAGTTCACGGTCGAGGTGGGACCTGAAGGATTCACGCCCGGTACGGGAACCGTGGTCGCCGGCGTTCTTGGGACCACACCTTTGCCCATCACGATCGGGGGCTTGACCGCTGGCACGAACTACGAGGTATACGTCACCATCAACTGCGCTGGTGGCGGCTCCTCTCCTTTCACCGGACCCTGGCCCGCGCTGACCACAGGTAACCCCTTCGTGCCGAATGAGGATTGCGGTGGGGCGATCCCGATCGCTTGCGGCGACACGCTCTCAGGCAGCACCGAGCTGGCCTTCCTGGACCTCGTGGACAACTGCGGGACGGACGTCACTGCACCTGGCGTGTGGTATTCGATCACCGGATTAACCGGCGCCATCACGCTGAACACTTGTGCAGGCGCCGCTTTCGACACCAAGATGAACGTGTACACCGGTTCCTGTGGAGCACTGGTCTGCCTGGCAGGGAATGATGATGCTTGTGGGTTGCAGAGCGAAGTGGTGTTCAACAGCGATGCCAGCACGACCTACTACATACTGGTTCAAGGGTACAATAGTGAAGTAGGCGAGTTCCAACTCACAGCATCCTGTTCGACCTGCTCGGCCGCGACCGATGTGGTGATCTCGGCGACGAACGACGAAGCGGACGTGTACTGGACGGCGGGCAACCCGAACAACACCTATTCGATCGAATATGGACCGCTCGGCTTCACTCCCGGCACGGGCACCACGGTCACCGGGGTTTATGGTGTGGATGGCCCGCCTGCGAACCTGCCCAGTCTGACGGCAGCAACGGACTATGAGGTCTACATCACCATGGACTGCGGTGGCGGGGATGTAAGTCCGACCATCGGCCCGATCGTGTTCACGCCGCTCGCAGTACCTCCGGCTGTGAACGCGCTCTGCACTGATGCCCTACCGATCGAATGCGGTGATGCTGTGAACGGCAGCACGGTGAACGGCATTGTGGCCCTGGGTCCCACCTGCGGTGGTGCCAACATCTCCGCGAACGGTGTGTGGTACAGCTTCACGGGCACGGGAGATGCAGTGACCTTGAGCACCTGCGGCCAGGCAGCTTACGACAGCAAGATCAGCGTGTTCACGGGTCCTTGCAACGGTTTGGTCTGTGCCGCCGGCAATGATGACGGCAACGGCTGCGGAACCACCAGCACCATCACCTTCCTGAGCCAGTCCGGCGTGGACTACTTGGTGCTCGTGCATGGCTACGGCAGTTCCAACGGCACCTTCACGCTCACCATGAGCTGCGCGGCACCGTGCAGTCCAGCGGTGAGCAACGACGACTGCCCGAACGCCATCTCCATCATTCCCGGCGCCATTGGCAACTGCATCTTCGTCAACAGTGACAACACCTGCGCGTATCCCTCTGTCCTGCCCAACCCGGCCTGCGACCCCTTCGCGAATATCCAGGACGTATGGTTCACCTTCAACAGCGGTCCCGACGCCACCCACACCTTCACCTATGACCTCGGCACCGCACCCACGATCAGTGTGGCGTTGTACGACCAATGCGGTAGCAGCTACATCAGCTGCGCCATTGACATCCTGGCTCCGGTGGCTTACTCATGTCTGGCGCTCAACACGGATTACTACCTGCGCGTCTGGAACGCCGGAGGCACCGAAGCCGGCACCTTCAAGATCTGCGATGAGGCGATGTTGGCCACGAGCGTGAACAGCTTCAACGACGATGCCCTGCACGTGATGCCCGTGCCGACCCATGACCTGCTGACGGTGGATGGTCTTGCCAACGATGTGCACACGCTCAGCGTGTTCGACCTCCAAGGCCGTCAGGTCATGGTGGTTCCGGTGAACGGCCATGTGCGCGTTACCATGAACGTGGAAGGCCTGAGCACCGGCACCTACCTGTTGCGCACGGACGGAGCGAAGCCTGTGGTGGAGCGTTTCGTCGTGGAGTAGAACGGGGAGCAGCTGGCAGGAGCAGTGGGCAGTATCATACCTACCAACTGCTCCTGCATCACATGCTCATCGCTTCACCAGGGGAAGCACGTGGCGTCCACCCGTGCTGGTCGCCACAACGTAGTAAGTGCCTGCATCCAAGGGACCAAGGTCCACGAAGAAGCGACCATCATTGGGCAGGAAACCCTCGTTGAGCCAAGCCACACGACGACCTAGTGCGTCCACTACCTCGACGCGCGTGCGGTCCACACGGTTGGGAGCAAGCGCGATCATGCATTGACCATCGTTCGGGTTCGGGAACACCTCCAACACGACCGGCGCATTGGCGCCAACGATGCCCGTATTGTTATCGAGCACGCGGAAGCTCCAATAGCCTTCCGGTGCCACGATGGGCCGAACCTGCACCTTGCCACTGTTGGCCGTGCCTTGGATGTAGTAGAAGACCTCCGTACCGGCCGTCTGCGCGGGAATGCTGGCGCTCCAGTTGTTCCCTCCGATGTCCGACATGGCCAACGCTTGATAGGCCTGTGTGGTATCCGTGGTCCAGTAGAGCATGGCCCCGGAGATGCCGGTGCGGTGGCGGACATAGGCTTCCACCGTGTAGGGGTTCTGTGTGTCGTAGGTATCGTCGAGGGACTGGTGTTTGATCAGCAAGGGGTCACTGACACCAATGGCTTTGGTGATGCAATGGATGGCACCGCTCTGGCTGATGATGTTCATCCCATTGTCGTCACAATCGATGCCGATCACATTGTAACCGGGCTGGCTTTCACGAAGGATGCGAAGGCCCACCGTATCGAACTCCGTACGGTACAGCGGCACGAGGATGGTGCCATTGATGAACACGTTGTTCGCGTAGGTGCGGTAGCTGGCGCTCGGCGGATACTGCCCGCCCGTGCTCGACGGCATGGGGATCCGCACATACTCGTAAGGGGTATTGAAGACCGAGCTGTAGTTCGCAGTGATGTCCTGGAGGTTCGCTTCCAACTGCGGCCCATCGCTGAGGCCTTGGGGGAACTGACCCACCAGGAGCCGCTCCTCATCGATCAGCTTCATGTGCATGTCGATGTGGTGAATACCATCGTACGGCAGGGTCTGCATGCGGATGTAGCGGCCGGGCAGGATACCCATCCAGTCGGTCATGAGCTGGTCGGTCTGTGCGGCGCTGTGCACGCTCTGGTTGAAGCTGCCGTTGCCGCCGTTCTCATCGATCACCAGATCGCTGCTGAAGGCGGTACCGAAGCCGTCGGCCATGAAGTTGCCGCCGGTGTGCACCAGGTCGTTCGGGGCGGTGGTGCTGCTGAGCACGGGAATGCCCTTCGCGGTGCCGAGCAGATCGGGCACCAGGTCATCCAGTGGTCGAGGACGATTGTAGATCCAATCCATGAGCATCAAGCTGTCGACCTCATTCACGTACATGCTCTCCGGGCCGTAGTCGCGCATCCAGATGCTGTCGAAATCACCCTCGATGAAGGTGATGTTGCTGAGGTTGTTCAGCGGTCCACCGAACTGGCTGTTGTTCAAGTACGCGATCACGGCCGTGCTGTCGGCGCACACTATGATGACCTCGCATTCCTCCTTCGCGGCCCGCACGATCTGCTTCAGGATGCCTTCATAGTCCGCCCAGGTGATGCAGAGGCTCTGCACTTCTTCCCACTCGGCCATGGTGCGGATGGGCAACGTGGGCAGGCTGGTGATGCCTCGCGATGCACTGGCGCGGCTGTCACGGTACTCACGGATCAGCGGCACCTC
>JADZGG010000148.1 GCA_020854015.1 Flavobacteriales bacterium | reverse complement strand
TGTACGCCAAGCTGGTCGCGGCCGCGCCATTGAACAAGGTGATCTGCGTATCCCAAGCAGCTCCACCGCAGGTCTGGAAGGTGTAGGTGTTGCCGTTCACGACATTCACCAAGGCGTACTCACCGCCCAGCACACAGGCCACCGAAGTTGTTCCTGGACAGGGCGGAGTAACAGCGCTGCCTGTCAATGTGTTGTTGTTGGTGCACTGTGCTGAAGCCGGTGTCCAGCGTAAAGCAGCTGCACATACCAATGCTGTTCCGAGGAAGAACCGCTGCAGTACAGAGTAGGACCTCATGGCTCGCGCTGTTGTTGAAGCAGCTCTTGATAGGCTTGAGGGTTTGCGCTGATCCAAGCCTGTTTCCGGGCCTCGTAGTCGGCTTGGTCGGCCAACGGGGAACCGGAATCGATATAGGTCGGGAAGTCGAGGCCTAGGGCGCTTCGAAGGTCATTGCCCTCGGGTGCGTTGGTGGTCGCCAGACTGACGCCAACACCAAGGGGCTCGAGCACATTGCGGATCGCATCTGCATCAAGCATCACCGTGGTGCGGACCTTGCCCTGCATCTGTGCCAGGTCAAGGCTGAGGATCATGGCCGGATCCTGGGCGTAGAAAGCGTCCAGAATGAACTTCTCCTGTACCGTACCGATGGTCCCACTGAACGTCACCTTGTACGAGAGCTCACGGCTCCGCTGTGCGGTCGCGCCCAGTGCGAAGCAAATGGCAAGCGCAGAAAGACAACAGCGCCACAGCCACACAGCAGGAACCTTCAAAGGATGGAAGGAGCAGGTGTAACGGTTCATTTCATGCCGTTGATTTAAGATGCTGAGGATGGAAAGCTAACCATCTGGATCCGTCATTCCAAAGACCTTTCGTATGGAAGACGTTGGACAGGGAACAAGTTGCCTCTTGGTTCCACTGTGCAATGGAACGACGAACGCCCGGCATATGCCGGGCGTTCCTGTGCAAGATGAAAGCGTTATTCGATGACGAAGCGTCCGGAGCGAATGCCCGTATCGAAGGCCCCGATGACCTGCACGGCGTAAGAGCCGGGGGACAAGGAGCCAACGGGAATGGTCAAGGTCGAACTACCATCGCCAAGGACCCGTTGTTCGTTACGGACCATGGTCCCTTTGGCATCGATGATCCGTACGGTGGTGTTACCGTGATCGTTCGAACCCAGTGGGATGTAGAGCAAGTCGCGCACGGGGTTCGGATAAGGCCGGATCACATTCGGTTCCGTTGCCAATGTCACAGGACGTACAGGTGAATAGCTGAACTGTCCATCAAGGTCCACTTGTTTGAGGCGGTAGTAGCTAGTGCCAGGGAGAGGGTCCGCATCGCGCCATGCATATTCCAACGCGCTTTGAGAGTTCCCAGCCCCGTTCACTTGTGCCACGCGCTCGAAATTCAAGGCATCTGAAGAGCGTTCGATCTCGAAGTGGTCGTTGTTAAGCTCGGTGGCCGTTATCCAATTGACATCGACCTGCTCATCGATAGCGACCGCATCAAAAGCTGTGAGTTCGATGGGTAGAACGGTGCAGTCGATACTGGCCCCGCCTGCCATTTGCCAGGAGAGTCCGAATTGGAGACCCGACAGGCTGAAGTTGCTTACATAGAGCATGTATACTTCGCCCACCGAAACGGCGATCGGGGCCACCCACTTGTCGCCGCTCGAGTCCTCTGTCAGGTCCACGGCGCTGGCGCGCAAGCCTGTGTTGCCAGAGGTGCCGGAGAATGAACAACGGAGCGGTGCGTTCTTGTTGACACAATCCACCGATAGGAATGGTCCGAACACCGCAAAGTCGTAGTCGTCACCGGCATTATTGGGCGTAATGGTGAAGGCCAGTGTTCCGCCCGCTGAGATCGTGAAGTTGTACCAGATGCCTTGCCGTTCGTTGGCTCCGAGACAACCTCTGGTAGTGAAGTTCAGATCGGCAACAAGACCGGTGTTCGAAGGGCTACCGTTGAAACTGGTCGCCGCACAGAGCGCATCGCTGCCCCGACAGTCGCTCGTGGGAGCATCCGGTGGATTGCAATCGGCGACCCCTGTGTATACGAGACCTGTTGCGGGTGTGGGCCCCGCACTATGAAGCGCTCCCCCTCCCAACTGCAATGAGTAGGTGATCTCGTTCTGCGCACCACCAGCGGCAGTGTACTGAAGCATCACCAATTGGCCAACTGTGATGGGGATGTAGACCACATCGCGTTCTCCGTTGGTGAGCGTGTAATTCGTATACGCGCCTCCGTTGATGCTGATGCCGACCGTGCTTCCTCCCCACCCGTCGCCGATCTCATCCTGCATATTGAGCGCATAGAAACAAGTGCCGGAGGTCGCCGGCTGAACGATGCAGAGGTCGAAGGAACCCGTGGCTCCACCATTGCCCCATACGCGCAGATAGTATGTGCTGCCTCCCACCAGGTCACTGAAGGAGAGGAATGGCATTGTGCCGATACCATTGTTGTCATCACAATCAACGAGGGTCATTCCCAGGCTGCATGAAGTAGCCCGGTAAAGCGCCATGGAAGCGTCCGTCAATGTGCCAGCTTGGGTTTTGATCGTAACAAAGCCTGAGGGAGGGGCTGTGAACGTGAACCATACATCCACACCCGACGCTACACCACCGCAGCCGGGATTGGGCAACGAAGGTGTGAGTGTTGCGTTCACGTTGGTGTATGTGGTGAACGAGCAGGCCGTGCTTGGAGAAATGCTCTGGGCTGAGCAAGGATTGTCGATCGGATTCGGTATGAAGGACTGAACGCACAGATCGAACGAGCCGCTTGCGCCTCCGTATCCCCAATAGCGTAAGTAGTAAGTGACACCCGGAGTAAGACCACTGGTCATGATCTGTGGCATGTACCCAACTACATCATCGCTGCAAGTGATCAGCGTGAATGTTCCCGCGCAGGCAGTGGCGGAGTAAAGGGCCATTGCACCATCACCTATGCTGCCGCCTGATGAACCAATGATCACTGCACCACTGGCTGGGGCTACGAAACTGAACCAGACGTCCCCACCTGCTAGGTTGCCGCAACCGGGTGCGGGAACATCAGCGGAAAGCGATGCTCCTACGTTAGTGCTCGTGGTATTCACGCAAGTAGTATTCACAGGAAGTGACACGGCCGTGCAAGGTGCATCTCCGGTCATATCGTAAGCACAAATGCTGAAGGAGCCTGTTCGTTCCCCATTACCCCAGACGCGTGCATAATAGGTCTGTCCGGGGGTTAGGCCGTTCAGGTCCAGCGCTGGCATGTTCCCCCCGTTCGCATTGTCGTTGCAACCGATCTGTGTGAAGGTGCCGTTGCAAGCTGTCGCGCTGTATACGGCCATCGCCGCATCGGTGAGGGTGCCGGCCGTGGTGCTCACGTTGATGTGCCCGGAGGCAGGTGCCACAATGGTGAACCAAACATCGCTATAGGTGTATGTGCCGCACGTGGGCGCCGGAATACCAGCCGTTGCGTATGCGCCCAAGTTGGTAGCTGCGGTATTGCTACAGCTTGTGCCTACTGCCAACGCCGTAGCGGCGCAAGGGGCATCGTTCGCGGGTGGCGAGTCCCAAGCACAAATGCTGAAGGAACCTGTGGCACCGCTGTTGCCCCAAACCCGGACATAATAGGTCTGCAAGGGGGTAAGTCCGGTCCGTTGGATGGCGGGCATGTTACCGGTTCCGTCGTTGTCATCGCATTCCTCCAAATTGAAAGTGCCTGCGCAAGCGGTCGCGCTGTAGATGGCCATGCCGGCGTCGGTCAGTGTGTTGGCAGTGGTTCCCAATGTTATCCGACCCGAAGCGGGAGCAACGAAGGAGAACCAGACGTCAGCCGTAGTGTAAGCTGCGCATCCCGGCGCTGGTATGGATGCTGTGGCAGACGCGCCTACGTTCGTGCCAGCTGTGCTCGAACAGCTGGCACCAACTGGCAGAACGACTGCACCGCACGGGTTGTCATTGGCAGGTGGCGCTGCGCACGTGGTGCTGATGTTCGCGGTACCACCGGTGTGTCCGCACGTGTTGCGGTCCAGGTTCAATTTGATCGTTCCGGTGTATGTAGCGGTCCATGTCAAGATGGAGCGATTCCCACAGGCACCACCGGCGTCATCATTCTGGGCCACATAGGTCCCGCCGTTCCATAAGGTCAGCAACGTGTTGAAACCGGATCCGCACGTGGAAAAGGTGTAAGTGTTCCCCGCGGTAATGTTGACGGTCAGGTAGTTCCCCGATGGAACGTTGTTCGTGTTGACCGTGCCTGGGCAGGCAGGGGTGACCACGGCGAATTGCGTGACGTTGTTGTCACTGCAGGTCTGCGCACGAAGCTGCGAACCCACAAGGCCAACGGCTATGATCAACAGGAAGGAAGTGAGGCGGTTCATGGTCATCGCGGTAATGTGCTTGCGATCACTGTTGATCATTGTCCGTATGCTCCGCTTTCTTCATGTCCAAGGTGGCCACGATCCCTACCTGATCCATAGCGGAGATCAGTTGGGCGGGAGTCAATTCCTGTAGGGTCTTCACCTTCACGACATTGTACTGACGGTCAATGCTCACGACCATTGCCGGGTCAAAGACCATCAGCGACTCCAGACAGCGCTTCTCCTGCATGGTAGTGGTGATCCCATCCACCTTGAAGCGGAGGATGTGCTCCGTCGATCCCTGGGCTTGGCTTTTCGAAATGAAGGACAAGGCGCAGACGAGCGTCAGTGCGCGAAAGAGTGAGAAGATCCGCTGTTCCATTGGTCCTGTGTCTGAGCGGCCCGCAGGTAGGGCAGGCCAGACGCTTCAACGGGACCGCATGTCGAATGGTTTCGACCAACGACGACCAAGTGTCGCTGAATTGCTTGAATTCGCCGGCGAAGGCGTTGTAGACGGTCGGTTCCGGTCAAATGGCGGACTTGGCCGCTGCCACCGCCGAGGTGGATCCCGGATAGACTGTCAGGGCCTCCTGCAAACACTCAACTGCCAGCTTGAGCTTGTCCTGCTCAAGCACATAGGCCAATCGCACCTGACGACGACCGGGGTCTGGCTGTGCGTAGAAGCCTGTGGCAGGCGCCATCATCACGGTGTGGCCTTTGTGATCGAACTTTTCCAGCAGCCATTGGCAGAAGACATCCGCATCATCAATGGGGAGTTCGGCCACGCAATAGAATGCTCCCTTCGGCTTGGCGCAGATGACGCCCGGGATGGTGTTGAGGCCATCGACCAATACGTTCCGGCGTTCCAGGTATTCACCGATCACTTCGGTGAAGTAGCTGTCCGGCGTATTCAGGGCGGCCTCTGAAGCGATCTGACCAAAGGTGGGTGGGCTGAGACGCGCTTGGGCGAAACGGAGCGCGGTAGCCATCAGGTCGCGGTTGCGGGTGATGAAGGCACCGATGCGCGCACCGCACATACTGTAGCGCTTGCTTACGCTGTCGACCATCACAACATTGTCCTCGATGCCCGCGAGCGTCATGGCGCTTTCGTGCTTGGCGCCGTCATAACAGAACTCGCGATACACCTCATCACTGAACAGATAGAGGTCGTGCTCCTTCACGATGTCGCGCAGCGTTTCCAACTCGGCACGGGAGTAGAGGTAGCCCGTGGGATTCCCGGGGTTGCAGATCAGGATACCCTTGGTCTTTGAGGTGATGAGCTTCTTGAACTCGCTGATCGGAGGCAAGGCGAAGCCCGTATCGATCCCACTTCGTACAGGCACCACCGTGATGCCCGCGCTCATGGCGAAGCTGTTGTAGTTGGCATAGAACGGTTCGGGAATGATGATCTCATCCCCCGGATCGAAACACGCCATCATGCCGAACAAGAGCGCCTCGCTACCACCGGTGGTGATCAGCACATCCTCATGGGTAATGGCGATGTCATGCTTCGCGTAGTACGCTGCTAGCCCTTTACGGTAGCTCTCGATGCCTGCGCTGTGACTGTACTCCACCACCTTCAGGTCAATGTGACGAATGGCGTCCAGAGCAACCTGCGGAGTGGGAATATCAGGCTGGCCGATGTTGAGGTGCAGCACCTTGGTGCCCCTTTTCTTGGCGGCTTCCGCGAAGGGCACGAGCTTGCGGATGGGGGAGGCCGGCATGCGCTGGCCTTTCTTGGAGATGCTGGGCATGGTATGCGGATGGGGCCCGTCAACGGTAGCGGGACAGGCGCGAAGTTCGGCATCGTGCGCGAACCATTGGAATGAAAAAGCCCCTTCCCGAACGTTCGGGAAGGGGCTTCTTCGAAGTTCAACGATCAGTTCTGCTCCACAGGGGCCATGGGGCTCTGCTCCTTCTCGGGGCTGGCAGGCGTCTCAGGACCGGCTTCCACCGTGCCGCTGATGCGGACGATCTTCTCAGGTGCGTTGGCGGCGTTGCTGCTGACGGTCACGCTCTTGTTGATGGGGCCCACACGCTTCGTGTCATACTTCACCGTCACGATCGTGCTTGCACCTGGCTTGATGGGTGCGGTGTCGCACTTGGGGACCGTGCAGCCGCAGCTGCCTTTGCAATTGGTGATGATCAGAGGCTGATCACCGGTGTTGGTCACCTTGAATTCGCAGGTGCCATTGGCGCCGGCCACGATCTTGCCGTAGTCATGCACTTCCTTGTCCACGCTGATCTGAGCGCCGGTTCCACCGACCATCTTTCCTTCCTGGGCGAACGCACCGAGGAACAGGGCGCTGAGGCCGATGCTGAGAATGAACTTCTTCATGGGTGTTCGGTTGTTTCGTTGTCTGGGATCCAAAAGTAGGCCAAGGTCATGAGCTCCAAGTGGCCTTAACAGGAGATTAACAGGGCAAAGTGCGAAGCTGGATGCGTAGGTCCAGGCGACCTTAGCGCACTCGATGCCGTCAAGTTGTGCCATGTCGAAGTTTATCACCATTGTGAAAGAGGCCCTGCAAGGGGAAGAGCGTGACTACACCGCCATTGGTGTGCGACGGGCCATTGTGCTTCTGAGCATCCCCATGGTGCTGGAGATGGGCATGGAGGCATTGTTCGCCTTGGTGGACACCTTCTTCGTCAGCAAGCTCGGGGTGGTGGGCACGGCCACCATCACGCTCACGGAGACCTGCATGGTTCCGGTGTATTCCATCGCCTGGGGGCTGGGCATGGGCATAACCGCCGTGGTGGCGCGACGCACTGGTGAGAAGGACAAGGTTGGTGCTCGTGTCGCAGCCGGTCAGAGTTTTCTGATCGCGTTGTGTTGCGGGCTGCTTCTGGCCGTACCGACCGTGTTGTTCGCGCGCCAGTTGTTGGAACAGATGGGTGCGGCGCCAGAGGTGCTTGCAGTGGCGGTGCCTTACGCACGGCTCATGTTCGCCAGCAACCTGATCGTGACCTTGTTGTTCGCGTTGAACGCTGTGTTCCGGGGGGCAGGCAATCCGGGGATCGCACTGCGCACATTGGCGATCGCGAATGGCATCAATATCGTGCTCGACCCCCTGTTCATCTTCGGTATCGGGCCGTTCCCAGAACTAGGGGTACAGGGCGCGGCAGTGGCCACCACCACGGGTCGCGGTCTGGGTGTGATCTACTTGCTGTGGAATTTCTATCGCCGTGACGGACGTCTGGCTGTCACCTTGCCTGATCTACGACCGGTCCGTGCCGTGATCAACGGCATTGTGAAAGTGTCGCTTGGCGCGGTGGGCCAGTTCCTGATCGCGAGCCTGAGCTGGGTGTTCCTGGTGCGCATCGTGGCCGACTTCGGTACAGAGGCCGTGGGTGGATATGGTGTGGCGGTGCGCATCATCATCGTGGCCTTGTTGCCGGCCTGGGGCATGGCGAACGCAGCGGCCACCCTCGTGGGCCAGAACCTGGGCGCAGGCCAGCCGGAACGTGCTGCGCGCAGTGCCTGGTTATGCGGACACTACAACATGGTCTTCATGGTGCTCGTCACCCTCTTCTTCTGGGCCGCGTCACCGTGGATCGTCTCCTTCTTCGATCAGGGGCAGGTGGCCGATGGCCATGCCGTGCTCGCGCTGCGGGTGATCAGCCTGGGTTACTTCTTCTACGGTTACGGCATGGTGCTGGCGCAGGCCTTGAACGGAGCGGGCGACAGCGTGACGCCGACCTGGCTCAACGTGCTCTGCTTCTGGGCGATCGAGATCCCGCTGGCCTACGTCCTGGCCTTCACCGTGGGCATGGGACCGCTCGGTGTCTTCGCCTCGGTGGCCATCAGCGAAAGCATTCTGGCCGTGCTCTGCGCCATCATCTTCCAGCGCGGCAAGTGGAAGTTGGTGAAGGTGTGAGGAGGGAAGCTCCACGACAGGCTGCGCCCTTCATCAGCGGCAGGGTGCGAAGGTGCTATGGTGCGAAGGTGGAGTGGTGCGATGGTGCGTGATACGCGGCAGGCTGCGCCTTTAACCAGCGGTGTACAGTCCACTGTCCACTGTCTACTGTCTACTGAGCGCCTGAGACCTTCTTCGGCTTACCGTCGGCCTCCCACTTCAGCAGGGTGTCCAGGATGTGCTCGATCTTGCGGTGATCGGCCCAGGTGCCACGGAAGATGAGCTGGCCATCGGCATCGATGACATAGGCTCCGTTCGGCACGCGGCCGTAAGCGGTGTAGACCGCGTCGTTCAATCCGTCCACCAGCACAGGCAGTTTCGTCAGCTGCGCGAACTCCTTGCCGTAGGCGCGCTTCTCGTCCTCGCTCTTCGGCTCGGGCCACAGCTTGTATTCCTTCTTGTCGCCCGGATGCAGTTCGCGGCCGTACACGGTGAAGAGG
>JADZGG010000147.1 GCA_020854015.1 Flavobacteriales bacterium | reverse complement strand
TATTTCGAACAGCTGGGACCCGTGCGTCGCGATCAAGTGCTCGCACTTCGCGAACGCATCCGCAGCACCTGGCCGCAGGTGAAAGAGGACCTGGCGATGGGCATGCCCACCTACCACCTGGACGGGCAGGCGGTCTTCGCGTTGGCGGACCAGAAGAACTACCTCTGCCTCTATGTGTTGCCTTACGACCTGCTCGACGCCTTCCGCAACGAACTGAAGGCCTACAACCACGGTCGGTCATGCATCCGGTTCCGCAACATGGACGAGGCCGCGCAGGACCTCTGCTCGCGGATCGTGCGCTACGTGGGAGCCATGCACGGAGAGAGCAAGTTGAAGCAGGTGGAGCGCGTCTGAGCGCGTTACTTCCCTACGATCTCCATGGCCGCGCGCACGGCGCTGTACACGGCCACTGCGATCACCAGCACGAGCACGAGCTTTCGGAACCGTTCCTGCGGTACACGGCCAAGCAACCAACGTCCGGCCCAAGACCCGAGCAAGCTGATGGCCGCCAACCAAGGCAGATAGGCCCATGTGCTCTGCGCGATGAAGCCCTGTTGCGCGTACACCACGGTGCGGCTCAGGTCCACGCCCATGTCGATCCACGCGGAAGTGCTGATGAAGACCTCCTTGGGCAGATCGAAGGCCGCAAGCGTGAGCCCACGGATGGCACCGCCTGTGCCCACCAGGCCTGCAACGAAGCCTGAAGCAGCGCCACCCATGGAGGCGTTGAGCGTGGTGGCCTCCACCCGCTGATCAGGTACGAACAGGATGAGCACGGAAAGCACAATGAGCACGGCGCTGAGCACAAGCATCATGTGTTCGCCGGGAATGAAGGCCGTGAGCCGCGCACCGATGAGCACACCGATCACCGCAGGTACACCCATGCTGAGCAAGAGCTTCTTCGACAGGCCCTTGCGGAACAGGATGATCTTGGCCGCGTTGCTGAACACATGGAAGAGCGCCGTGAGCCCCAGCGCCTGATCGAACGGCAAGAAGAACGCCATCAACGGCATCACGAGCATGCTGCTGCCGAAGCCGCCCACGGTGCCCAGCACTTCCGCGACCAACAACAGCACCAGGAACCATCCATCCCACATGCCGCAAAGGAAGGGGGTCGTGGTCCACGCCGGCTCTTTCCCGGGTCTTTACATTCGCAGTATGCGATCCGTCCTCCTTTCAACACTCCTCGTGGTGACCTCCGCGTTGAGCGCTCAGACCACGCGTGTGCTCTTCATCGGCAACAGCTACGTGTACACCAACGACCTGCCCGGCAAGCTCACACAACTGGCGCTCTCGTTGGGCGATACGGTGATCACGGCGTCATCAACGCCCGGTGGCTACACGTTCCAACAGCACACCACCAACGCCACCACCCAACAATTGATCGACCAGGGCGGCTGGGACTTCGTGGCGCTGCAAGAGCAGAGCCAGATCCCCTCCTTCCCCATCTCCCAGGTGCAAAGCGATTGCTTTCCCTTCGCTGCGGAGCTCGTCGATTCGATCCGCGTTCACAGTCCTTGTGCTGAGCCGGTGTTCTACATGACCTGGGGCCGCCAGAACGGAGATGCGGGCAACTGTCCCAACTGGCCTCCGGTGTGCACCTACGAAGGCATGAACGAACTGCTCCGCGAACGGTACCTGCAAATGGCCGTGGACAACAGCGCTTCCTGTGCACCCGTCGGCATGGCCTGGAAGCACACCCGGGATCAGCAGCCGGCGATCACCTTGTACAATGCGGACGAAAGCCACCCCGCCCTGGCAGGCACCTACCTGATCGCCTGCACCTTCTACGCCACATTGTTCCGCCAAAGCCCTGTGGGCTCGACCTACACGGCCGGGCTGGATCCCGCTACGGCGGCCCTGCTGCAGAACATCGCCGCCAGCACGGTGCTCGACAGCCTGTCCACCTGGAACATCGGTGTGAACGACCCGGACGCCAGCTTCGCCACGTCCAGCGCAGGGGCGGTCGTAAGCTTCAACCCGGGCACGGCAGCTGGAACCCATACGTGGTTCTTCGGCGACGGCACCACGGACAATTCAACGGTGACCTCGCATACCTACGGCCAGAGCGGTGTGTACGACGTGATGCATATCCTGACCGATGCCTGCGGTCGCGTGGACACGGTGATCACGCCGGTGAACGTGGTGATCTCCAGCGTACCGGAGACCGGTGCTTCGGAAACAGCCATCGCCTTCGGACGTCCGCTCATGCTGCAAGGCAACCTGTATTTCACTCCGGACCGCGCTGGGCGTTTCGATGTATGGAACCTGAACGGACAGCAGCTCGTTTCCGCGGAGCTCGGCATGGTGCAGACCTTCCGGCGCTGGTCCGATCTCCCGGCGAACGCGGTGCTCTTCTGGCGCTTCACGGGTGATGACGGCATGATCGACAGCGGACGTCTGCTTGCTCCCTGACCCATGAGCGACAAGACGCACACCTACACCAACGGCGAGGTCACCATCGTGTGGAAGCCTTCGCTCTGCACCCACAGCAAGCGCTGCTGGTTGGGGCTTCCAGCGGTGTTCAAGCCAGGCCAGCGCCCGTGGATCCTGCCGGAAGGGGCCGATACGCAAGCCATTGTGGACCAAGTGGGGAAATGCCCCAGCGGTGCCCTGTCCATCCGCATGAACGATGAAGGGGGGCGGCCTGAAGATGATCGGTCCATACAGGATCCGACCTGACGATCGTTCTGAACAAGGAGCACGGCAGACCTGCTACCTTTGACCCTGATGGGCCGAGCAGCCCGCGCGCATGACCACGAACGACCATCACCGGGTACCGCTGAGCCCGGGACAGAAGGCACGCCGGATCAACCTGGATCCGGACATCTATGGCACCTTTGCCGAGATCGGCGCCGGACAGGAAACGGTACGGCACTTCTTCCGCGCCGGTGGGGCCAGCCAGACCATCGCGAAAGCGATGAGCGCTTACGACAAGGACTTCAGCAACGCGATCTCCGGCAAGGAGCCGAACAACAGGTTCGTGTGCGAGAGCCGGCTGAAGAACATGTTGGGCCACGAGTACGGCCTCATCATCGACCGCCTGAACCGCAACGACCACCCGACCAAGAAGTTCTTCACGTTCGCGGACACCGTCGGTACCAGCACCTACGAGAAGCCCCACAGCGGCCACGGCTGGATGGGCGTGCGTTTCCAGACCGCTCCGGACCG
>JADZGG010000146.1 GCA_020854015.1 Flavobacteriales bacterium | reverse complement strand
TCTCTTGGTCGTCTCCAGCCGTGAGTCGGTGCTGAACATTGCGCTGGAGTCGGCGATCACAGAGATCAAAGCGTTGGAGGTGAGCGCGGAGAAGCCGAACGGCCAGGTGCGCAATGACATGGCCACTGTGAGCGCACGGAAGATCGGGGTCGAGGAGACGTCGCGCATTGCGGGTAGCATCAACGATCCGGCGCGCATGGTCAGTTCCTTCCCAGGGGTGGCCAACGATCCTTCCGGCGACAACACGATCATGGTCCGAGGCAATTCTCCGAAAGGGGTGCTGTGGCGGCTCGAAGGCATCGAGATCCCCAATCCGAACCACTTCAGCGATGAGGGCACCAGCGGTGGTCCCATCAACGTGCTCAACAGCGACATGATCGACGACTCGGAGTTCTACACTGGCGCCTTCGCTCCTGAGTTCGGTAACGCGTACAGCGCGGTTTTCGACATGCGTCTGCGCGATGGCAACGATGAGAAGCGCGAGTACACCTTGAAAGCGGGCGTGCTCGGCACCGACCTTACGGCGGAAGGGCCGCTGCCCGGCGTGAAGGGAGGCTCCTACCTCGCGAACTACCGCTACTCCACGCTCGCGCTGCTGGACGATGCCGGGATCGTGGACTACCAAGGCGTACCGAAGTACACCGATGCCGCCTTCAAGATCAAGATCCCCACGGCCAACCAAGGGACCTTCAACCTGTTCGGTATCGGAGGCATCAGTCACATCATCCAAGAGGACCGTGGGACCATGGACGATACGCTCTTCAGCAGGGCCGATTTCGGGTCACGGGTGGGGGTGGTCGGCCTTACGAACACACGCACCTTGGGGGAGAACAGCTTCCTCTATAGCACCGTGTCATTGAGCGGCAACAGCAGTAGCACGGATCACGACGAAGCCCCTTCCCCTGGAGAGAGCGCCTTGGAACCGCGCCACGACGATGCACTGGCGAAGTGGACCGTCCGTTACACCAGCACCTTGAACAACAAGCTCAGCGCGAAGCACAAGCTGCGTTCGGGCATCATCGTATCCACGGAACGCTACCGCATGGCTTCATCCAGTTGGGATGTTGAACAGCAACGCATGCTTACGGAGCTGAACGCGCAAGGCAAGGCAACCACCGTGCAGGCCTTCACCAGCTGGAAGTGGCGTTGGAGCGAACAGTGGTCCATGACCAGCGGCGTACACATGCTGCACTACACCTTGAACGGAGCCACGAGCGTCGAACCACGTGCGGCCTTGCACTGGCAGATGGAGCCTCGTCGGGCGGTCACCTTGGGGTTCGGTCTTCACTCCCGCACCGAGGCCATCATGACCTACACGGCCGAGGACGTTGATGCTGAGGGTATCACCATTCGCCCGAACGAAGGCCTAGGGTTGACCCGTGCCGCGCATGCCGTCGCCGGCTTCGAGCAGATGCTTGCCGAGGACATCCGATTGAAGGCTGAGGCGTACTACCAGCGCCAGTACGGGGTTCCAGTTGAGAACGACCCGAACAGCTCGTTCAGCTTGGGCAACTCCTCGGGCTGGTTCACGAACCGAAGCCTGGTGAACGAAGGCGTGGGCAGGACCTATGGGATCGAGGCTTCATTGGAGAAGTTCTTCACCAAGGGCTACCACTTCATGCTCACCGGATCCGTCAGTGATGCACGCTACAAGCCGCTGGACGGGGTGTGGTACAATTCGCGATACAACATGGGCGTCGTGGCCAACGCGCTCGCAAGCAAGGAGTGGAAGATCCGCGGTGGCACGAACGACCGCGTGCTCACCACCAGCTTCCGATACTCCGTGGTCGGTGGACAGTACCAAACGCCGATCGATCTGGAAGCCAGCATCGCGGCCGGTGAAGAGAAGGAAACGGGCGAGCCTTGGAGCGTGAAAGGGCAGGCGGTGCACAAGCTTGACCTGATGTTGGCCTACCGCATCGGTCGCCCCAAGGTGAGCCACGAGTTCAAGGCCGACGTCCAGAACGTCCTGAATGCCCAGACCTCCGTGTACCACTACTATGATGATAGGAGCAAGAGCATCAAGGCGGTACCCCAGCTCGCGATGTTGCCAGTGCTGCAGTACACGCTCCGGTTCTGAGCGGAAAACGGTCAGAGCACACGCTTCACCAACCGAAGCTTGTGGGTGTAGCGCTTCTCTTCGTCGTTGAAGATGCCTTCCTGATCGAGCATGTCAATGCGGACGCGACCGCTGGCATGCAGGATCCGGCGTTCGGGGAGTATGATGCCCACATGAACGATGCGGCCATCGGCGTTGTCGAAGAAGGCCAGGTCCCCGGGCTCGGCGAGGTCTAGAAGTTCAACGGTATCGCCCTCTTCAGCTTGTTGGGCCGCGTCACGCGGCAAGTAGATGCCCATCAACATGAAGAGCATCTGGGTGAGCCCGCTGCAATCCACACCGCTGGGAGTGCGTCCACCCCAGAGGTAAGGCGCACCGAGGAAGGGGTGCATGAAGGTTTCGATCAGCTCCACGCGCTCGCCGCTGTGGGCATGGCTCGTCACGGCGTTCACAGGAACACGCTGGCCCAGGAAGAGGATGGAGCCATCCTTATAGAAAGGAAGTACGGCCCCATAGGGGAGCAGCACCTGTCGGTCGCCGAGGTCAACGATCGAGCTCAGGTCGATCACACGTTGGTCAGGGTCGAAGTTGGGCGTCGCGCACAGCGCAAGCTGCTTGTTATCCACCCAGCCTTCATAGCCATCGTGGTCAAAGCGCAGGTGGCTCCATTTCTCTTGGCGCTCCAGCACTTCGGCGGTCTCACCGAAAAGCCACTGGGTCACCATTTCAGCACGGTCTCTCGGGTCCTTGCGGACGGGCACGATGCTCAGCGGGCAGATGACGTGCTCCATGGCGCTGGGATCAAAGGGCCTCGATCACCATCGCGCTGGCGCCACCACCTCCGTTGCAGATGCCGGCCGCACCGTATTTGCCACCGTTCTGCTTCAGCACGTTGATCAGCGTTACGATGATGCGTGCGCCACTGCAACCCAGCGGATGGCCGAGTGCCACGGCGCCACCGTTCACGTTCACTTTCGCCGGGTCGAGGCCCATCAAGCGTGTGTTGGCGATACCGACCAC
>JADZGG010000145.1 GCA_020854015.1 Flavobacteriales bacterium | reverse complement strand
CGGGGACCTGTTCGCTGTGCTTCGCCCAGGTCATGCTTCAACGAAGGCCGCGCAACTCTTGCGAGCCCCTTCGTTCGCATTGGAGGAGACCTATCCGCTTTCGCGCTTGCTCTTCACCGACCGGGAGCTGGAGGCCTTGCGCCCGCGACAGGTCGTGCCGCCCAACACTGTCGGCCAGCAGGTATCGCAGATGCTCCACGAAGAAGGTGGCGATCGTCTGCCCTACTTGAGCCAAGTGTCACTTGCGGAGATGGGCACCTACATGCAGAACGTGCTGCTACGAGACACGGACCAGATGAGCATGGCCCATGCGCTGGAGGTCCGCGTGCCTTTCCTGGACCACGACCTCGTGGAGTTCGTGCTCGGGGTGAACGATGAGCAGAAGTTCCCGCACAGCCCCAAGCAGCTGTTGGTGGAGAGCCTCGGCGAGCTGCTACCGTCCTCGATCGTGAACCGGCCCAAGATGGGCTTCACCCTGCCATGGGCCGCATGGATGCGGAGCGAGCTGCGCAGCTATTGCTCCAGCAGGCTGGAGGCGTTAGGGCGAAAGGAGTCGTTCGATGCACGAGCCATCGACGCGCTGTGGAACCGTTTCCTTGGAGGGGACAAGCTCGTTCCTTGGGGCCGGGTCTGGCACCTGGTGGTGTTGTCGGACTGGCTCGACCGCCATTCCATCGAGGACTGAGCCTGAACGCACGTTGCGAGAACCCGGGACATGAAAAAGGGGACCGAAGCCCCCTTTTCCGAATGATCACGACTGCGCTTAGAACTTCGCACGGCTCTTCCGGCCGATGCGCTTCTTGCCACGCACCCAGCTGTAACGCTGGCGGTAGAAGTTGGACTGACCTTTCAGCACGTAGCTATACGTGAAGGTCATCGTCAGGTAGCTGTCATTGTGGGTAGGGTCGCCACGCTTGTTCAAGCGGCCATCGCTGTCGTTCTCTTCCCAGCCGTACTGGTAGTGGCTCGGCAGGTCAGGGTTCTGTTGCACGCCCGGAGCGTTGAGGTCCAGGTCGAGCACATAAAGGCTTTGGTCAGCAAGCTGATCGGCCAGACCGCCTACGCCATCAGGCATCAGGGCCGGGTTCTGGTAATCCGTGCTCACGTCGTCCAGGTAATCCGTGAAGGTGGTGCGCCAGCCGAAGTCGAAGCCGATGCGATGGCGGCGCTTCATGGTGAAATGGAAGCCAAGTCCTGCAGGAACAGCGAAGCCCCACTTGGAGTAGGAGACCAGCTCGGTGGTCAAGGGCTGCAAGGCGTAGAAATCACCCGTGCGGTTGATCTGCCCTTTCGGATTGTGGTAGTAAACCGCAGCTCCAACGTAACCGAAGAGGCGGAAGTCCGTGCGGTAGCGTCCACGGCCACCGAGGTCATTGTCTTGGAAGATCGTGAACTCCGGACGCACGTACAGTTCGAACATATCGTTCCGGAAATTCAGGTTCCGGCCGACACGCTGGGGGTTGGTGCTGTTAGCATCTGCACCTTGTATGCGCATGTAGAGCAACCCGGCGTTCACCGAGATCGTGCGATTGATCTTGTATCGGGCGAAGGGGCCAACGGCCCAACGGGTCTGGCCCAGCTTCATGTCCCAGATGAAATCCCGGCGGGTCTGGTCCTTACCACCCATCTCACCCAGGTAGTTCGCACCACCCAAGTGAACACCGACATCCCAATTGTACTGGCCCTGCACGCCCACTGCGGTCAGTGCCGTGATGGCCAGTGCCAGAACTCCTTTGGTCAAGTGTGCGCGCATACTGCTTCTGGTCGTTCAATACGGAACGATGGGCAAACTTAGCAAAAGAACGCACGCTTCGAACCCCGGAACAGTACTGGTTCTCAACGATCTGCGGGGGATCGTGCACAAGACTTCGACCAAGGCTACCTTCGCCGCCCATGAACGATCGCCTCACCCGGCTGTTCGGGGTGCGCTACCCGGTGGTGCAGGCCGGTATGATCTGGTGCAGCGGCTGGCGCCTGGCCTCGGCGGTCAGCAATGCAGGTGGCCTGGGCATGATCGGGTCCGGTTCCATGTATCCCGATGTCCTCCGTGAGCACATCCGTAAATGCAAGGCTGCCACGGATAAGCCCTTTGCCGTGAACGTGCCCATGCTGTATCCGGACATCGAAAAGCACATGGCCACCATCGTTGAGGAAAAGGTGCCGATCGTATTCACTTCCGCTGGGAACCCAGGCACTTGGACCGGCCACCTGAAACAGCATGGGATCACCGTGGTGCATGTGGTGAGCAGCGTGAAGTTCGCCCGAAAGGCGGTGGATGCTGGCTGCGATGCTGTGGTGGCCGAAGGTTTTGAGGCCGGTGGTCACAACGGACGCGAGGAGACAACGACGATGGTGCTGATCCCCATGGTGCGCGACGCCATCGCTGTTCCCTTGATCGCGGCCGGTGGCATCGGTGATGGTCGTGCGATGCTCGCGGCCATGGCCTTGGGTGCGGACGGGGTCCAGGTCGGCAGCCGCTTTGCCTGCACGGATGAGAGCAGTGCCCATCCCGCGTTCAAACAACGCATCACTGAGGTCGGCGAAGGTGATACAGTGCTGACCCTTAAGGAGTTGGCTCCGGTCCGTCTGATAAGGAACAAATTCTTCGAGGACTTGCGTGCAGCCTACCAGCGCTGCGCGACCGTGGACGAATTGAAGGAGGTGCTCGGTCGTTCACGGGCCAAGAAAGGCATGTTCGAAGGCGACCTGGTGGAAGGGGAGCTGGAGATCGGTCAGGTGAGCGGCCTAATCCGAGACCAGCTACCGGCCGCTCAGGTGCTCCAGCGCATGCTCGCGGAGTTCGAAACTGCCCGCCGAGCGCTCTGTTCCTCGCCCCTGATCGGTGCATAGGTCGCTAGTTATGGCAACATTCAGCAGGGCTCGAACGTCTTGGTCACAGGTACTGATCATGTCCGGCCTACGTTCCCCCCTTGTGTTGCGGTCAATGCTGCCCTTGTGCACGCTTTGGGCGATCGGGCTTTCCGCGCAGGTGCTCGACCCACCCTCGCTTCGGTGCGTTTCGGTGAGCGCAGCCGGCGATGTCACCCTTACCTGGGTGATCCCCCCAGACCCGAATGGGATCTTCGCGAACTACGAGATCTACCACTCCTCCGCTTCCGGAGGCCCTTACAGCTTGGTGCATACTGAACCGGTCTATGGGCAGAACACCTGGTTCCATGTCGGTGCAGGGGCGGACCTGGCACCGCAGTACTACTACATGGTGACGGTAAGCACTTCGCCGCCGCCCAATGCCTCCCTACCCGGACCGGTGATCGCGTCCATGTTCCTGACCGTGAACCAAAGCACCCCGCTCGGCAGCGCAGCAGTGGACTGGACCGTGATGAGCACGCCACTTCAGCCTACTGCGAACCCAGCACAGGCCATTTCCATGGAGTACCTCATCGGTAGCTGGGCCCAAGTGGGAACGGTGAACGATCCGCTCAGCTATTACGAGCAGGT
>JADZGG010000144.1 GCA_020854015.1 Flavobacteriales bacterium | reverse complement strand
GTTGCGCGAAGAGACTAACGGGAGCGCTCGAGGTGCAGAGGGTGATGTTCCCGTTGGTTCCTGGATCGGGCGGGGTGTTGATGGTCACTGTCACCAAAGCACTCTCATCCGGGCAAGGCGCGGTGCCTGTAACAGTGTAGGTATACACACCAGCGCTCATCGTTGCGGGATCGAACATGCCTCCGATCACAGCACTTGGTCCGCTCCAACTTCCACCAGCATCAGGTGTACCTCCGAGTTGCGCGAAGAGACTAACGGGAGCGCTCGAGGTGCAGAGGGTGATGATCCCGTTGGTCCCTGGATCGGGTGGGGTATTGATGGTCACGGTCACAGAAGCGGTCTCATCCGGGCAAGGCGCCGTACCCGTGACGGTGTATGTGTACACGCCAGCATTCATCGTTGCGGGATCGAGCATTCCTCCGACCACAGCACTTGGTCCGCTCCAACTTCCACCAGCATCAGGTGTTCCTCCAAGCTGCGCGAAGAGACTCGCGGGAGCGCTCGAAGTACAGAGGGTGATGCTTCCGTTGGTCCCTGGATCGGGCGGTGTATTGATCGTTACGGTCACCAAAGCGCTCTGATCCGGGCAAGGCGCGGGGCTTGTGACGGTGTAGGTATACACACCCGCGCTCATGGCCGCGGGATCGAACATGCCTCCGACGACGGCACTTGGGCCGCTCCAAGTCCCGCCAGCATCAGGTGTTCCTCCAAGCTGCGTGAAGAGACTCGCGGGAGCGCTCGATGTACAGAGGGTGATGCTTCCGTTGGTCCCTGGATCGGGCGGTGTATTGATCGTTACGGCCACTGTCGCACTCTCATCCGGGCAAGGCGCGGTAGCTGTGACGGCGTAGGTGTATACACCGGCATTCATTGTTGCGGGATCGATCATGCCCGCAGCCACAACACTCGGTCCGCTCCAGGTGCCGCCTGCATTAGGTGTTCCGCCGAGCTGCGCGAAGAGGCTTGCAGGACCGCTCGAGGTGCAGAGGGTGATGTTCCCGTTGGTGCCTGGGTCGGGTGGGGTGTTGATGGTCACTGTAACTGTGGCCGTCTCATCCGGGCAAGGTGCCGCGCCCGCAATGGTGTAGGTGTACACGCCAGCATTCATGGTCACGGGATCGAACATCCCACCGACCACCGCACTAGGCCCGCTCCAGGTTCCGCCTGCGTCCGGTGTTCCTCCGAGTTGTGCGAAAAGGTTGACCGCGGATCCAGTGCTGCACACAGTTACAGCTCCGCTCGTTCCTGGGTCGGGGGGCTGATTCACAGTGACCGCTACTGTTGAGCTCATTGCCGGACACGGCGCTGTCGCAGGAAGGCTGTATGTGTAGGTGCCGGCCGACATGCTTCCCGGAGTGAAAAGGCCTCCGACGACCGCACTCGGTCCGCTCCAAGTTCCTCCGGCTTGCGGAGCACCGCCCAACTGTGCGAAAAGAGAGACCGCGGCGCCATTGGAACATACAGTGACCGTACCATTGGTGCCAGGGTCCGGCGGGCTCACCACGGTGACCGTGACCGTGGACTGATCGAGCCCTGGGCATGGCGCTGCAGAAGCGACCGAATAGGTGTAGACACCAGCGGCACTTGTTCCAGGCGTGAAGGTGGACGATACTGCTCCACCTCCCGGCGCGGTCCAACTTCCACCCGGTGTAGCACCGCTCAGGTAGTTGTACAGGTCGAATGCAGCATCCGCACTGCAAACGGTAACGGTTCCGTCCGTACCTGCGCCGTTCGGCGTAACAACGGTCACGGTCACCTGGTCGGTGCCGTCGCAACCAGGGTAACCGGGCTGTGATACAGTAACGGTGTAGGTGGTGGTCGTTCCAGGTGAAGCGATCGGGTCAGCAATGTTGGGGTTGGAGAGCCCAGTGCTTGGGGTCCAGGTATAGACCGAAGGCAATACGTTCGGTCCGCAATCCGCAACTCCGCTCCATGCCAGCCCGTTCGAGGGTCCCGGACCATCCGCGAAGACAATGGCGCCGTTCGCATCGAGCAGGTCGTAACTGTGTTCACCGTTGAAGAACAGGCTCGGGTTGTAAGTGATCTGGATCACATCTCCATCCCACACGGGAACGCCCGTGCTGCCCGCACTACCGTTGTTCAAGGTCCAGGCCGTTGCCACACCGTTCACCGTCACGGTCACGGACGCGCCATCCCATCCATCGGCGGCCGAATCGAAGAGCTCCAATGTGTAGTCACAACTCGAAGGCTGCATGCCACCGGAGAGCACCGTCGCGCTCAGCTGGGTGTTCCCACCGGCGCACAACTGAACATCAGTGCCTGCACTGACCACAAGCGGCGACACGATGGTCACGGTTACCGTGGTATCGTATGTGCATCCGAAGTCATCCACCGCGTGATACACGTAGTTGTACTGCCCTGGTGCGGCCTGCTGGATGCAGATCTGATCACAGTCCGAGGATGTCGAAACGATCCCGGGACCGGTCCACCAGGTGCTGTCGCAATCTGCGCCGTAGACGGGTGTGAAGGTGGTGAGGTTGGGATAGAGCGAAGGGTCGAAGTCCAACGTGAAACCGCATAGGAAACCATTGTCCGCAGCCCACATGTCGCAGATCTCCAAGGTCCAAGTACCGTTCAGCGAACTGCCCAACAATCCGCTCAGGGGATCCACGCTTTCGTAGGAGCCTGGAGGCAGAGTGGCTGCTGCGTTGGCTGCCATCGTGCCGTTCGTTGCTAACGGATCGATACAGTAGGTTTGGCATGTGCCGGGTATCGGGTTCGCGTCGTCGAAGTCGTTCGGAATACCGAGGTAGGTGCCGCCACCTCCCTGTTGGTGAAGGATCACCGATTCGCCGCTCGGACTGATGATCGTTATGATGAGGTCACCTATGAACGTATGCTCGATGTCGAAGCAGATCGATTGCAGATCGCTGATGTTGTTCAACGTTTGACCAGGAGCGAACTGGGAGAACGTGAGCTCACTTTCGAAACACGAACCGACATCATCGGGTAGTAGGACGCCCGTTCCGTAACTGTTGGTCGGTGTCGCGCTCCACGTTGTAGGGTTCACATTCCCGTCGAAGCAGAGCGTCTGACCCGGACAGCCGATCAGGTCCCCGCCCGTTCCGGTGAAAGTGGGTTCGGTGCCTACTAGCACTTGCAGGTCCACGCGGTTGGTGCTTGCGCAACCGTTGTTGTCCTGCAGGTAGAGCTGTACGATATACTCGCCAGGTGAAGCAAAAGTGTGGCTCACTGCCGGGCCTGCTGAACTTGTGAGGCCGTCCCCGAAGTCCCACGTCCATTGCGAAATGGAGAAGCCGGGCGCTGCGAACGAGGCGTTCCCATTGAAGCTCACGGCTTCCCCCGGACAGATCTTCGCAGGGGCACCGCCCACCATCGAGGCCACAGCTGTAGGGCGTGCGCAAGGGATCGAGCAGCTGATGCTCGCCGCGAAACTGCCGAGGCTGTTGTTGTTCGAATGCCATACCACCGTCAGGCAGCCGGTGGAATTCGACGAGCTCGCGGAGATCACTTGGCCTTGCAGCGTGTTCCCCGTCCAGTTGCCGAGCAGGGGCGCGCCGGTATTGTCGCCATCGTAGATCGACATGTTGTCGATCGGTGCCTGGCCACCGGTGCCCATCAAGGCGGTGATGAAGTCCAACGAGATCGCGTTGCCGGCCACATCCGGACAGATCGTATACGTGTAGTCCTCGTTGTTCGAATATCCTGCACCGCCTTGTCCGCCACTATCGAGAAAGGCACCCACGCATGTATTGTCCGTGCCGTTGAAGATCACGAAGGGCTGAGCGCTCAGCAGGCTTGCGGCGACGCTGAACAGCACGACCAACACCATCCGCCAGGCTGTGGGGAGTGTGATCATGGCACGCGGAAGAGCCACGTACGTTACGGGAGTGGATAAGGAACGCGTAAAGGTCAAAGCATGCAGGCTGTATGCTGGCCGTGTCCGGCGGCGACCTCCAAGCTATTCGTCAGCGCAATGCGCCCGACCACCTACTACCGAACTATTGGACGACGCCCGTTCCGGTATCGACGAACGCCCGTATCGGACGGATCGAACGGGGGCGAAGTTCTATTTCAATAGCGTCACATGGCCGAAGAGCTCCCTGCGCTCCTGGCTGTAACGTGATGCAGCACGCAGTCGCCAGGGATAGACA
The DNA here is from genome assembly GCA_020854015.1 of Flavobacteriales bacterium. Classification (GTDB taxonomy): domain Bacteria; phylum Bacteroidota; class Bacteroidia; order Flavobacteriales_F; family PHOS-HE28; genus PHOS-HE28. Next base: position 7,095 of record JADZGG010000144.1, on the reverse strand, counting down.
CCTTCCTGGACAGCTTCACCGTCGCCACCGCCGAAAGCTCCACTCCAACCCTTGTTCGGGTCCGTAGTGCTGAATACCACTTCACCCCAACGGTCGAAGATCAGGAGCTCGAATTCGCGCGGGTCAATGTCGTTGCCCATCACACGGAACACTTCGTTGATGCCGTCACCATCCGGGGTGAACACATCGGGGACGTAGATGAGGAACTCGTCCTTCACCTCCACCAGTTTCACCACGCTGTCCGCGCAACCCAGGTAGTTCGTTACCCACAGTTCCACAGGATAGGTGAAGCCGACCTGGTCGGGAAAGGTGAATGTCGCTTCGGGACCCGTCGCCGTTCCCAGCCCAGCGAAGTCCCACACATACTGGGTCGCATAAGGACCGGCATCCTCCGTGAAGGTCAGTGTTGGCGTGAGGATGGAGGTAGGAGATGGGTTCCAGAAGAAGTTGGCATCGGCCAAAGGCTCTACCACCACCAATGAGGTCAATGTCGTATCGTCCTGGCAAGCGTTCGGCCAAGTGACCAGCACGCTCACATCATAACTGCCAGGATCCGCATAGGTGTGGCCTACTTCTGGAGGGCCGGGAGTGGTCACGCCATCGCCGAAGTCCCATTGCACCTGCGCTCCGGTCGTCGTGTCCAGCACGGTGAATTCCACGGCGAAAGGCTCGCATCCCAATGCACTGTCCACGGTCAGGACAAGGTCCGGGATCGGGGTCACGGAGACATACGTGCAACGGGTCTGCACTGGTGTTTCACAACCATCGTTCACGGTGACGCAGAATAGTTGCGAGGCGGTCAGGTTCACCGTGTAGGACGAGGAAGGCACGGGCCCGTTCCCCTGCCAGTCGAAGAGGTATTGTCCATCACCGCCGGTCACAGGTGCCGCGTTCAGCACCACATCCACTTCGGGGCAGGTAAGCACCGTGTCCGGCATGGTGAAGGCAATGTTCGGTAGCACCGTCACGGTCACATCGAGCGTATCGCTCATGCAGCCGTTCGCATCGCTGGCGCAGACGGAATACAACGTTGTGTTCACTGGGCTAACGGCATGCGGGCCACTTCCTACAAGCCCTTGCGACCAATTGAGATCGATGGTTCCAGTGCCGCCTGCGCCAGATGCGGAAAGCTCCGCGATGCCGGTCTTGCAGATCGTGGTGTCGTCGACGGACAGGAGTATGGTGACCTCAGTGGGCTCCTCAATGACCGCCACCACAGTATCCGTGCACCCGTTGCCGTTGATCGTCTCGGATACTACGATCGTGTAGGTGCCCGCTTCTCCAACGTAGATGTCCCCGGTCGTTGAACTTGCGGTTGTCTGTACTATGATCCCGCCAGCATCGGTCCAGGAATACGACCAAGGGCCGCCCGCGCCTGTTGTCACCACTTCAATGCTGCCGTTGTTCCCACCATTGCAGGTCGCGTTGAGAATGATGCTGTCATTCTCCAGCGTTGTGGTCGGGTTCACCAAAGCACTGTCCACCGCCGCACAGAGCGGATGCCCGAAGGGATACACCGTGTTCACATACCAGGTCGGCACGTTGGTCTGGGCCGTGGGGTTGGGTACGTTCGCGTTGGAAAGGCCCACGGAAGGCGACCAACTGTGGAACAAGGGTCCGCTGGCCAGTGGGGGCAGAATCGTGGTCGTCAATTGCACCGGACTTGCGCACGTCGGCCCCAAGGCGCTTGTCACATCGATCGTTGGAGCGGGCGTCACGGTAACAGTGATCGTGGTGTCGTAAGTACAGCCGAAGTCATCGATGGCCGTGTAGGTGTAGTCGTAGCTGCCTGCAGCGGGTGGAGTGATCGTGATCTGCTCGCAATTCGCGTCGGTGGCCACGATGTTCGGCCCGGACCAGTAAGTGCTGTCACAACCCGCCCCGAAGGTGGGCGTGTACTCGACCACAGTTGGGTAAAGCGATGGGTCGACATCCAGCCACCAACTGAAGATGAACCCATCGTCGATGAAGAGGTTGTCGACGATGGTAAGCGTCCAGGTGCCGTTCAGGTCGCAACCGATCCAGTCACTGAACGGGTCCTGTGAGGTGTATTGTCCCGGAGGAAGACTGTTGCCGATGGGGGCATTGGTGTTCGGGATCCAGTTGCTATTGCCGTTCTCCTGCACCATGGTTCCAAAGGTGCCTACAGTGCTGAAGCAATAAAGCCAACCTGTGCCAGGGATACCCGTACTGGCGTCGAAAGGATCGCCGAGGTAGGTGTTACCGGGCGTTCCGCTCTGGTATCCTTGGAAGAGCGTTACTTGCTGGCCGTTCGGGCAGGTCAGGTAAACCTGAAGGTCCCCGAAATAACTGTGTTCCATCACAAGGCAGACCTGCGTGATGTCCGTTGCGGAAGAGATCGTGGTGTTGGTGGGGAAGCCGGAAACGTTGACGCCAGCATTGTAGGAAACACCCCCTCCGTCCGGCAGGGCCGTAAGTCCATCAATGAATGGCTGTGGTACGTTGGTCCATTCCGTACCGGTCACAAGCCCGGTCACAACAGCGGATTCGCCTACGCAAAGGCTGGTGGGCACCACTTGAATGTCGAACACCGGCAGCGTGGACACGCGGATCGTTACGTACACGTAGGTCAAGCTGTAGCAACCGATATCGTCCTGAACGGTCAACGTCACCAGATACTCTCCGGGAGTACCGTAACTGTATGTGAATGTCGGCCCGTTCAGTGTGTCGCCGTCCCCTGTGGTCCAGATGTAGTCCACGAGGGTCCTGCCCGGGGCGGCAGCTGATCCTGATCCATCGAAGGTGATCGATTCCCCTACGCAGACCTTATAGGGCTCCTCCGGCAACGCGGTGATCACGGCCGTGGGTTCAATGCACGGCTGGTCGCAAAGCACTTGGATCTCGAAGCCAGGACCGGTGCCGGCCGCGTCGGAGATGAACTCCAGCGTAAGACAGCCGCTGGGGTTGTTGGGTGATGCGGCTGCCGTAAGACCGGCCAATGAGCTTCCTGTGCCTTGACCGATCAGCGGTGAAAGGTTCGTGGTACCATCATAGACGTTCAACACATCACCAGCGCCCAGGTCGAATGTGTTGAACGCGATCTGGATGAACGCGCCGGGAACACCGGGGCAGAAGGTGAGCACATTGTTCTCGTTGTTCCCATAGTCACCGTTGAAGCCAGCATCGTAGAGAACGGCGTTGCAGAGCGTTTCTGTGCCACTGTACATCAGGATCACCGGGGGCTGCGCCAAGGCCGAAGTACGGAGCAGGAGCAGGCTGAACAAGGTCAGCAGAAGGGGCAGACGCTTGAGCACTGAAATGGATCGAACGGAACGTGGGGTCATCACGATGATCCTGTGACGCTGGGAGTGGCTCATGCGGCGCCTAAGTTGAAATGTTCCGAGCGAACAGGCGCAACGAACGTTACGAAAGGCGGGGAAGGCTGTGAACGAACAAGCCCCCCGGGTCGCGGAGGGCTTGCTTGGGAATGAAGAATGATCAACGTTCCAATGTGACCTTGCCTGTGTAGGTCTCGTCAAGATGGACCCGCTCGCGCACATCTACCACCCACACGTAGTCACCTTTGGTCAACACTTCGCCGCGGTTGTTCATGCGGCCGGTCCATGGCTTGGTGGCGTCGGAGGTCTCGTAGACCAATTGACCGTCAGCCGTGTACACCATCAGGTGGAACTTGACACCCAGCGTGCGGAGGGCTTCAGGCATGAAGGTCTCCGCGTTCACTGGTGCGAACTTCGCAGGGGCATCGAGGTTGTAGTCCTTCTCGATCCGTACCTCGCGCTCGTAGATGTCCATGCAGCCCTTCTCGCTGGTCACTTGGAGCTTCACAGGGTATACGCCCTTCTTCTTATAGATGTGGTCGGGGTGTGCCACGCTGCTGGTGCTGCCATCGCCGAAGTCCCAGTGGTACTGCTTTGCGCCGTTGCTCCGGTTCTCGAAGTGAACACTGGGGATGTGGCCTTCGAAATCCTGTTTCTGTGCATTGAAGGAAGCCTTCGGCGCTTCGTGGATGCTGATGATGTCGCTGCTGGGCTTGTTGTGGATCGTGCCTACACCAGCGGCGCTCATGGAAAGCATCACTTGGTAATTGCCCGGCTTGGTGAACGTGTGTTCGGGATTGGCCTTGTTGCTGAAGCTGCCATCGCCGAAGTTCCAAAGGTAGATACCACCGGTGGGCATGTTCTCAACCTTGAAGGTCACCTCCTCTCCAGGGCAGGCAGCGCTCACGCTCGCTTTGAAGGTCATATCGGTGGATGCACTGGTGGCGCCTGCGGCCGTCGTCGTTCCGGACACCGTATTCTTCGGAGCGTTGGATCCGGAGGGGGAGGCTGCCTTGTTCACCTCCTTGTTCATGCTAACATCTGAAGCCTGTCCGGTCGCAGCTCCGTTACGAGCCGCACGCACTTGGGACTCGGAGGCAGTGGTCCGCTCTGTGGTGTTGGAGTTGCTTGTTGAAGCATCCACTACTGAGGACGTGTTGGTCGTAGGGTCAACTGGTGCGTTCGTGACTTCGCTATTAGTACTTGTGCTTGCGTCCGTCTTGGTTTCGGTTGTGACCGAGGCAGCCACTGGCGGTCCATCCTGGCCAGTGGCCATATCACCATCCGTACCGGCCGTGGTTGCCTGAGCGGGGGCTTCAGCCGAGTTACGCTGGGTCAGCAGGTAGGTGCCGCCGCCTACGACCAATGTGCCGGCGAGCAGAGCAGCGATCATGCCGGGGGTGGTCCACCAGCGAACGCTGCGCGGACCATCCATCGCCTGCTCCAACTGCGCCCAATCGGACGAGTTGTAGGGTACTTCGAACTGCTCAAGGCTATCCTTGATGCGCTGTTCGAAGGCGCCCGATGTGTTTCTGATGTCAGCCATATCGTTCAAGGGAGCTTATGCTCCTTTTTAAGCAACTTCTTCAGGTTTTGTTTCGCTTTCGCCAGATTGCTTTTGGATGTCCCAATGCTGATGCCCAGAGAATCGGCGATCTCTTTGTGCGTCATTTCCTCGAACACGTACAGGTTGAACACAGTACGGTACGCGGGTGTCAGCTTCTGCATGGCGTTGATCACGTCCGCCGGCTTCAGGTCCGCTTCCTCCTCCTGCTCCACGTCCTCCAACACGTCCTCCTCGTCCTGATCCCCGAAATCCTCGATGCTGCGTTCCTCGCCCAACAACAGGTAGCTGTTCTTGGTCCGGCGGAAGTAATCGATGGCGGTGTTCACCATGATGCGCCGGATCCAGCCTTCGAAGGAGCCGTCCCGGTTGAACTTCTCCATGCTGCGGAACACCTTGATGAAGCCATCCTGTAGGATGTCCTTCGCCTGATCGTGGTTCTTGGTGTAACGGAGGCATACGGCCATCATTTTGCCATAGAACAGCTCATAGACGCGCTGCTGACTGCGACGCTCGCCGGAGATGCAACCCTCGACCAATCCGGCGAACACGCGTTCCGCACCCTCCATGTCCTGCCATGTGGGTTCAAGACGCAGCTTTCGCTCCAAGGTTGCCAGGTCCGCCATTGTCATGACCAATGTCAGGAAAGTTAACATTCCCTTCCGGATCTCCAAAACCTGTTGATAGAAGGCCCCCGATCGTGGAAAAGGTCAGCGGCCCGAGGGCTAATTTCGCCGCGCCTTCGCCTTGGATCGGTCCGCAACGGTCCGCCAGCAGGGCCATCTCGATCCGAAACGACCGTAAATCACTGTTCGACCCATGAAGATCACCGTTGTAGGCGCCGGCAATGTGGGCGCCACCTGTGCCGATGCCTGTGCCCGTTGGGAGCTCGCCAATGAAGTGGTGTTGCTCGACATCAAGGAGGGCTTTGCCGAAGGCAAGGCACTCGATATCTGGCAGACCTCCCCGATCGCCCTCTTCGACAGCCGCGTCACCGGCAGCACCAACGACTATTCAAAGACCGCCAACAGCGATGTGGTGGTGATCACTTCCGGCCGGCCCCGCAAGCCGGGCATGAGCCGTGATGATCTCATCGCCACCAACGCGGCCATCGTGAAGAGCGTGACGGAGAACGTCGCCAAGCACAGCCCCAACGCCATCATCATCGTGGTGAGCAACCCGCTCGATGTGATGACCTATTGTGCCTTCCTCACGAGCAAGTTCCCCGCCAATCGCGTGTTCGGTATGGCCGGCATCCTGGACACCGCACGCTATCGTGCCTTCCTGGCCACGGAGCTCGGAGTTTCCCCCAAGGATATCCAGGCCGTTCTCATGGGCGGTCATGGCGATACGATGGTGCCACTGCCGCGCTACACCACCGTTGGCGGCATCCCCGTCACCGAACTGATCGCCAGCGACAAGCTCGATGCGATCGTGGAGCGCACCAAGAAGGGTGGTGGCGAGATCGTCAACCTCCTGGGCACCAGCGCTTGGTACGCTCCCGGTACCGCGGCCGCGCAGATGGTGGAGGCCATCGTGCGCGACCAGAAGCGCGTGTTCCCCGTCTGCGCTTGGTTGACCGGTGAGTACGGCATCAAGGACGTCTACCTCGGCGTTCCCGTGATCCTCGGCAAGAACGGTATCGAGCGCATCATCGAGCTCAAGCTGAACAAGGAAGAAATGGAGCTCACCCAGGCCAGCGCCAAGGCTGTGAAAGAGGTGATGGATGTATTGGACAAGATGAACGTGCCTGCCTGAACCCAGGCTCGACCGCACTGAACGAAGGCGTCCGGAAGGGCGCCTTTGTCATTCCGGCTTGATCGCGAACCGGTCCCCGAGCCATTCGAGCCTGACCCGTTTCCCCGTAGGTTGCTTGAAGCCATCGGGCTCCTCCTCCCCGGCGGAGTCACGGAAGCCGTTGTGCGAAATCGTGTTCGTTCCTGCGTCGAAGGTCAAGTCCAATGTGTCGCTTCGTGAATACTCGACCCCATACGAGCGGCCGGAGGGGAAGCAACCTTCACAACGCTCCAGGCCGCTGCCGCCCCGCCGAAAGGCCTGAATGGTCTGATGCTGATGGCCGCCGCCATGTGTGCCCCATCCGAAAAGCAAATAGGTGGGCACGGCCGTTCCCGTTACACGATGGATCTGATGCACGACCACGTTCTCCATGGGGTTTTCTTCAACCTCCGTTCCGGGCGACTCAGGGTCAAGCACACGAACGATATACGTTCC
>JADZGG010000143.1 GCA_020854015.1 Flavobacteriales bacterium | reverse complement strand
GATCGGGTTGGCGATCACGGCCACCTTCCGGTCATCGGGCCGGTAGCCGAACTGGTCGATGCGGATGTTCGCGCCGACCACCTGGGCTTGTGCGGTCAGGCCGCAAAGCCCGACGATCAACGCCGTGCAGGTCTGTTTGATGAGCATGGCCTTCCGCGTGGTCTGTTGCTTCATGGCGCTTCGATCGGTTATCGGTGTTACCTGCAAGCTACTCCAAGGCGCAACGGTTGTGCGGAACGATCCGACCAAGGGCTTTCGCGAAGCACTGGAAGCATGCATCATGCAGGTGAACGCGACGTTCGTGCCATTCGGGTCACCGCTCAAAGCGCCGCGAGCCGCTGTTCCAACAAGATGCGTTCCTGTGGCGCGGTGGCCAGGCGGAGCGCGAGCTGAAAGGCCGTGCGTGCTTCTTCCGTTCGACCAGCGCGTCGCATCAGTTCACCGCGGGTGGCCTGGAACACATGGTGGTCCTCCAATCCGCGCACCTGCTCCAATGCACGCAGCCCTTCATCCGCACCTTGCGCTTCCGCCAATGCGACCGCGCGGTTCATGCGCACGATGTCGTGGGGCTTCAGCACGAGCAGCCGGTCATAGAGCGAAACGATGGCCGCCCAGTCCGTGGCCGCGAAGCTGGATGCATGGGCGTGCATGCCAGCGATGGCCGCTTCCAGATGGTAGCTGGAGAAACCACCGTTGCGCGTGGCGAGCACCAGGTGCTGTCCGGCCAGGTCGATGAGCTCGGCGTCCCATTGCGTGCGGTCCTGATCGGCGAGGAGGATGATGGCGCCGTCGGCAGCGCGTCGCGCATCGGTCCGTGCGGCATGGAACAACATCAACGCGAGCAGGGCGTGCACATCGGGCAGGTCGGTGGCCGGGTGCTGCGTCAGCAGGTGGGCCAGGTGCAGGGCCTCTTCGATCAGGTCCTCGCGGATCAGGTCGGGGTTCCGCGTGGCGTTGTAGCCTTCGTTGAAGAGCAGGTAGATGGATGCGAGCACATGCTCGGTGCGCGCTGACAGGTCCTCGCCTTCGGGGATCTCCAAGTGCCCCAGTGCGCGAAAGGCCTCGCGGGCACGGTAGAGCCGCTTGTTGATCGTCTCCTCGTTGGTGACGAAGGCCCGCGCGATCTCCGGCACACCGAAGCCGCACAGGGTCTTCAGCACCAGCGCCACTTGCTGTTCGGTCGGCAGGGAGGGATGGCAGCAGGCGAAGAACATGCGCAGCTGGTCATCGGCCAGGGACTCGGGACGCAGCGCTTCGTTCACGGTAGCGGCCATCGACCATTCGCTGCGCAACAGCGGCGCCTGTTCCTTGAGCAATTGCGCGCCGCGTGCATCACGTCGCAAGCGGTCCATGGCGCCGTTCCTCGCTACGCGGTGCAGCCAGGCCACGGGGTCGTTGGGCACACCTTTGAAAGGCCACTCGCGCATGGCCTTCAGCAGGGTGTCCTGCACCACGTCCTCGGCAAGCTCCAGGTGCGCGCTGCCGAAGAAGCGCGTGAGCGCGGCGGTGAGCCTGCCGCTCTCGCGGCGGAAGAGGTTCTCCACCAATGGGCCTACCGCGCCGGACGCTCCCTGCTGCTCCATGCTTCGAAGTTCTGAAAAGCGGAAGGCGCGATGACCAGCACCGCGCCTTCCGTTCGTGTGTCGCCGATCACTTGTTGGAGTGGAGCGCCATGCGGTTGCCCTCGGTGTCGAAGAAGAAGGCCATCTGGCCGAAATCACCCACCGGGGTCTTGGGCATCGTCACCGTTCCGCCGGCCTTCTCGATGCGCTTGAGCACTGTGTTCAGGTCCGGGTTGGCGTTCAGGTAGATCACTGGGCCGGTGGTCTTGCTGGGCTTGTGCATTTTGCTCTTCACCAGGCCTCCGGTGGCCTTTCCGTTGCCGGGCGCCCAAGGGAAGAAGGCCATCTGCATGCCCATCATCTCCATCTCCTCCATCTTGATCTTGAAGATGGCCTGGTAGAACTTCTTCGCGCGCTTGATGTCCGTGGCGGGTATCTCGAACCAGTTGAGGCTGTTGGCGGTGGCGTCCATCGGTGTGGGTGTTGGGAGTGTTGGGGTTCTTAGGATCACATGCGCATCTCCATCACGGGCCGCACTTCCACGCTGCCTTCGTGATCGAGCACCGGGCAGCCCTTGCTCAGTTCCAGGGCTTCATCCATGCCGCTCGCTTCGATCATCATGTAGCCGCCCACGACCTCCTTGCCCTCCGCGAATGGACCGTCGGTGATCTTCTTGGCCGTACCGGTCAGCACCTTGCCGGGTCCGTCCAAGGGCTCGCCGCTCAGCATCTTGCCGTTCTTCACCAGCTCGTCCATCCACTGCTTCCATTTCATCATGCTGGCCTGAAGGGCATCGGGCGTGGCAGCGCGCATGTCCATGCCACCGCGGAAAAGAAAAAGGTACTTGCTCATGGTCTGTTCGGTTTCATCACCGGCTTCATTGCCGAAGATGCACCACCTTGACGAACGGACCGGACCGATCTGGACAAGTGGTTGAAAAAAGATCGGGAGCTCCGGGTGAGCTGCGAGCATTGCGGATCGCTTCCTCTCATCCCCCGCGACCGCGAAGCGGGATAACGAGGGGGCGGAGCGGGAGCCAGCATGCGATCCGCCCTTCTGACCGGATCCGTCCTCGGACCACCCCCAGCCCCTCCTTCGCAGGAGGGGAGTCCGAACTTTCTTAAGGTGGTGATCGGTCAAGGCGGAGACGCACCTGGTTCCCCTCTTGCCAAGTAGGGGTCCGGGGTGGTGGCAAACCAATGCTCGTCTCCGGACCACCCCCGGCCCCTCCTTCATTGAGCAAGGCCCATGCGCTTCTGCTCCCCCTCCACCCCCTCGCTCTGGCGCGGGGGAACAGTGGAAGCATGGGCCATGCAAGGT
>JADZGG010000142.1 GCA_020854015.1 Flavobacteriales bacterium | reverse complement strand
TTCCTACGGGCAGGCTCACCGCCAGGACACCGTTCCATGCTTGTGGAGCTGGCCTTCTTGGCCATTCGGATCCAGCTCATCTTCACCTACCTGATCACCGGCCTGCACAAGCTTACGGGCACCAGCTGGCTCGAAGGAACGGCCGTTGGCATCGTGGGCAGTGATCCGCTCTTTGGTCCCTTGTGGTTGGTGCAGCTACCGGTACTTTCCGCAGTGATCACCTGGGCCTTGCTGGCCTTTCAGTTCACCTTCCCGATCGCGGTATGGTTCAAGCGAACGAAGCTTCCGTTCATGGCCTTCGGCGCTTTCTTCCACTTGGGCACGGCGCTGTGGATGGGCATTCCCGAAATGGCCTTCGCCTTCATCGCGTGCTATGCGATCTGGCTGGATGAGGGGGAGTCCGATGCCCTGATGCTACGGAAGCTCTCCCGGTCTGTTTGAAGGCACGGCTTCCTTCTTCTTCCCCCCAACGCGGAACTGCCCCCCGAACACGAAGCTGCCCTGGTAAGCCCAGAAATGCTGGCTCGCGCGGTCGTCGGCGGTACCGGTGGTCAGCACGCTTGGGAGATCGATCCAACTACCCTTGGCGGTGGCCCTGAAGAAAAAGTGGTCCAGAAAGGTGAAGTGGAGACCGACCTGTGCGCCAACGCCCACCCCGGCCACATGGAACACGTTGTTCATGCCCACCCCGAACAGCCGCACGTCGCTTCGAGGGATCATCGGTCCGGCGTGGATACCCTCGAACACATGCAGGCGTTGTCGGCCGTTGGCACTGGCCCATAGGCCGTCGTAGTGCTCGATGTCCACGCTCAGCAGATTGAGGCCATCGGTGTGCTCGTAAGTGAGGAGGTCGTTGGTGAGCTGCACTTGTTGAGAGGCTTCGCCGGTCGCGTAATTCGCTGAACGACTACTGTTCACATAACCGTCCATGCGAACGGTCTGGTCCTGCACCATCACATACTTCAGATGATCCAGCCCCAGCGAAACGCTCCATCGGTCGCGCAGGAACCAACCCACCCGGTAGTTGTACTGCGGCAGCCAGATGTTCTGCGGCTTGAAGTAGCCTTCCAGGGTGAATGTGACGGGCCGGTCCTTGGCCTCAACATGGCGCAGTGTGAAGTCGTAATCCGGACCATTGAAGTGGATGTCGCTCCAGCTATACCCTGCCCGATTATAGCCCCAGTAAACGAAGAGCGAACCGTTCGGGGCCGGTGTTCCAGGGACCTGAGCGCTGAGGTTGGTCCCTAGGAGAATTGCGGCGTACAGGAAGGACCGGAAGATCATGGTCGGATGCGTAGCCAGATTCGCTGTGCGAAAGTAGTTCGGTCCTGCCTGGTCTTGGTGTCGATCAAGTCCACGCGAAGTCCTCCGTTCTAGGCACATGGTCCATGGCCTGTTCGGCCAGCTGTGGTGGAGCGGACAGCTTGCGGAGCTTGGTGTCGATCCAAGCACCTTCCACGATCAGCTTCGCGCAGTGCGTGCCGTTCTCTTTCAGGAACACATGCTCGAAGGCGAAGCGTGAATGGTAGCGGCTCAATGAGCGCATGCGCACTTCCAGCAGGATCACATCGTGCAGCTTGATCTCGCGCCGGAACGTGCATTCTTCGCGGAACAGCACCGGACCGAAATGCCCTTCCTTCATCATGTCCAGGGTGATGCCCAGCGCCTCCAAGGCCTCGGTGCGCTGTTGGGCGCACAGGTCGTAGTAGACGGAATGACGCACGTGGAAGTTCGCATCAATGTCCGCCCAGCGGAGATGGACCTTGGTGCGAAAAGGCGGCTGAAGTTCCATGGAACTAGCTCGTCACGCTCCAGCCATACAGAGGCTTCAGGCGCATCATGCCGTTCACCTGGAAGCGGATGCGCATCAGTTCGCTCTCGTCGTTCGGGTGCATCAGAGCGCTGTCGATCAGCTGCACGATCTGGCGACACTCGCTCTCCTTCACGCCACGCGTGGTGATCGCTGCGGAACCGACCCGGATACCGCTCGTCACGAAGGGGCTCTGGGTCTCGAACGGCACCATGTTCTTGTTCACGGTGATGTCCACCAGCCCGAGTACGCGTTCGGCTTCTTTGCCGGTCACGTTCTTGCTGCGCAGATCGATCAGCATGCAGTGGTTGTCCGTACCACCGCTCACCACGTCATAGCCTTTCTCCACGAACGCCGCGGCCAGCACCTTCGCATTGGCGATCACCTGTTGCCCGTAGCTGGTGAAGTCCGGGGTCAAGGCTTCACCGAAAGCGATGGCCTTGGCGGCGATCACATGCTCCAACGGACCGCCCTGAGTCCCAGGGAACACCGCACTGTCCAACAGGCTGCTGAACATGCGCACTTCGCCTTTCGGGGTCTTCAGTCCCCAAGGATTCTCCATGTCCTTGCCGATCATCATCAGGCCACCGCGCGGTCCGCGAAGGGTCTTGTGCGTGGTGGTGGTCACCACGTGGCAGTGGGGCAGGGGATCGTTCAACAGCTTGGTGGCGATCAGACCGGCCGGGTGGCTCACATCGGCCAGCAGCAGCGCACCCACCTCATCGGCGATGGCGCGGAAGGCAGCGTAGTCCCAATCGCGGCTATACGCACTGGCTCCACAGATGATCAACTTGGGCTTTTCGCGCTGGGCCACCTCGCGGACCGTGTTCATGTCCACGCGACCGGTGGCCTTATCCACCCCGTAGAAGGTGGCACGGTACAGCTTGCCGCTGAAGTTCACGGGGCTGCCGTGCGTCAGGTGCCCACCGTGGCTCAGGTCGAAACCAAGGATCGTGTCGCCGGGCTTCAAGCAGGCCAGCATTACGGCCGCATTCGCCTGTGCACCGCTATGGGGTTGCACGTTGGCCCACGCTGCGCCGAACAGCTGCTTCACCCGCTCGATGGCCAGGTTCTCGGTCTCGTCCACGAACTCACAGCCGCCGTAGTATCGCTTGCCCGGAAGCCCTTCTGCGTACTTGTTGGTCATCACCGAGCCCATGGCCTCCATCACCTGTTCGCTGACGTAGTTCTCGCTCGCGATCAGTTCCAGTCCTTTGGTCTGACGCCACTTTTCCTTCTCAATGATCTCGAAGACGGCGGTATCGCGCTTGGGTGTCTGGCTGTTGGACATGGGAGTGGGCCGGAATTGGGGCAGCGCAAAAGTCAGCACTGGGGCGCCACCTTCCTAATGCCTGGACGCGGCGCGTTCTCCCGGCAGGAACGACGCGATGATCAGAAAGACCATGGGCATGGGATATTGCAGCAGGTGCAGCAGTTTCACCCCTGCACTGGCGGTAAAGGGCAGCCAGCGGGCGCTCACGTTCAACAACAGCGCACCGACACCGATCAACAGGTAGCCCAGGAGGATGACCCGGTCCAGTCGTTTGCCGAGGAGGACGCGGCCGGTGAAGAATGTGAGCGCACCCATGAACGCAATGAAGGTGATGGCCAGCATCCATTTCAAGCGGAGCAGTGGGGCATGGCCCCAACCTTCCAATTGGTGCCTTACAAGGCTATGGGCGTAGGAGCGGTCCGTCTGCCCGGTCGCGAAGGACAGCTGGTAATTGAGGTTGTGGAAGCAGAACTCCCTCAAGCTGCTCAGGGCGATCGCCAACACCAGGAGCAAGGCCAGTCGAAGAACCACCGCGCGGCTCATGGGGCGGGTTCAGGTGATGAACGCGGACCGAACCACTTGATCCAGGCCAACCATAGACCGAACACCCAACTGTACACGATCACATAGAACGTGAAGTCGTGGTTGAAGTTGAGCAGTTCGTAGTCAATGGTGGTGATGATGCACAGGCTCGCGATGCGAAGCGCATTGATCAAATGGATGGAAAGCAGCCCCACGGCACCGAACCAGAGCTTGTGCTTCCATGGGCCTGGGTAGGAGAGCAGGAAGATGACGAACACAGCAAAGAGGCTGACGCCGTTGCACGGATCACCGATCCAGAGCTGTGAGCCGCCCTGCACACCGATATAGCGGTTCAGGTCGAACGCTGGCTCCGGGATCAGCGCATAGCCCATGCCTTCCAGTAGACCACCGGAGACGACCATCAGGTTGTCGATGACCGCCCGGTCCAGACGACCCCAAGGATGAATGACCAGTTCGTAAAGCAGATACCAGGCCATGTAGAGGCCTGCGGCTAGGATGAGGAAGCGAAGAAGCGGATCGCGTTTCTGCACCGTTGGTGCGGACCGTGACTAGTTGACGGAACTCTTGGAGGCGCGACGAAGGTCCATGGCCTTCTTGCCACCAAGCAAGGCTCCGGCACCGATGAGCAAACTGATGCCTCCGTCAATAGGGATGCAGGGCGGGGGCCAGCAGGGTGGGGGGCCTCCCACAGGGGGACCTCCTTGAGCAAGAAGGTCTGCACAGGCCGGGCCGATGAACGCAACGGCGATCAGCAGCAAGCGGAGTAATACCCTCATTCGGATTCGAGTCACTGAGATTGAGCGCCAAATGTAGCAACATTCCCCAATGGGGGGCTACGGCCAGCGAGCAAGATATACACCGTCGGATGAACCGGGCCATGCAATTGATGGAGCAGGTGTCAATGGCTCCGGAGCGGTGGGCCGGATGCGTATATTTGGCGCCCTTCGCAGCGGCTTTCCCCTCCTACTCAACGATCCGGTCCGGTCCCCATCCATGGCAGCTGCCCCGCCTCCCAAGTCAGGGATCATCGACGTCAACGACCTCCGGTATTTCCTCCGGATCTTTTCGAAGAACTGGTATTTCGTGGTGGTGGCCGTCGTCCTCTCCGCCATCTTGTCCTACCTCTACAGTTACAAGATACCCGAGGTGTACGGTGCCAGCACACAACTGCTGCTGAAGGACCGCGAGATCTACAACTACCAGACCCAGGTCTCCAAGGACATCGGCTATGTGGCGG
>JADZGG010000141.1 GCA_020854015.1 Flavobacteriales bacterium | reverse complement strand
GCTATTGCCAAATTGATGGTCTTGGTTCGGACCGCCCAAGCGCAATACTAAGTGGCGGTAAGGTTCGGCTTCTTTTGAATGACACCCCCAAGAATATAGCGCGACGAAAAGAAGGTAAGACCGTGACGAAGAACCCTATCACCGGTGGAAGTTACAAGTTTGAAGGTCAACCCGGGTCGGTCACTTGGGAACCGGAAGGAGGAATAACAGAAGACTTCCCTGAGTCGGACCTTTGGGGAGGTCATCGGATAATGATGGGGAAGCTTTGGGTGGTTGGCGATGGCAAGTGGGCCTGTTGGACTCCTCATTTGATGAAGACGGCTTTCGGCCTTATCGAGGCGAAGTAGCCATCTTACTCTTGCTTCACGGCGGCCTTGCCGGATCGGCCTGATGCTTGGAACGTCCGGTTCCATGACGACCTCTATTTTCACCCCCCCATTGCGGAACACCCACCTGCCCATGCGCCTCCGGACCCTCACACTACCCCTACTGACGCTGGCGCTCTGCAGCGCCCCCGCCCTCCTCTCCGCCCAGGAGAGCAAAGTGCGTGTCAAGGTGAAAGCCGACATCGGCGGTAAGGCCGACGAGGACCATGGTGTGGTGAAGGTGGTGAAAGGCGATGCCGGTTCCGTAGTGGCCCTGAAGACCAAGGGCGGAGACCCCGTGCTGGGCGGACTCAGCCAGGTGCAGACGGATTGGTCGCTCTGGAGCTATGCCACCGAGACCATGCTGCCCATCAAGAACGACAAGATCAAGGTGGTGTGGGGCGAAGGCCCGGTCGCCATTGAGACCCTCGATTACTTTGGCGGACAGTTCCGCATGATCGCTTCGAAGCCGGATCCCGAGAACAACAAGCTCCTCCTGATCCAACAGGTGCTGAGCCCCCGCAGCCTCACCGGCAAAGGCGCCCAGATCATCACCGAACTCCCTTACGACCGCTTGGGCAAGGGACCGGAGTACTTTCAGAGCAATATGTCCATCGGCTTCACCACGATCGTGAACACCGACAGCACCAAGCTCCTGTTGCAGCTCACCCCCAACACCACCAGCCGCAGTGCCGGTTGCCCCATCTTCGCCATGGTCCTCGGCAAGGACATGAAGCCATTGTGGAATTACACCCTGCAGACAGACGCCAGCGCACGTTCCGTGAAGATCCTTGACACGCAGGTGGACAAGGCTGGGGCGGTGTGGTACCTGGTGAAGAACGTCAGCAACCCAGAACCCAAGACCAAGGGCGAGATCGGTTACAGCTACGCGCTCTATAAGTTGGACAGTGCCGGACAGCGCACTGCTGCCATCGACCTACCTGCCGAGGACTATGCCATGGATGCCACGTTCGCATTCCGAGCGGACGGGAACCTGGCCGTGGCCGGGGTGTACAGCCAGCCCGACCTGAACCGGAACGAAGCCGTGGGTCTTTACTACACCACGCTCGACGTGAACACCATGGCCTGGGGCAATTGGAAGCAGCATCCGTTGGCCAAGCAGATCGTGAAGATCAAGACCAAGGATGAGGAGCGTTACCAGACCGATATCGTGGTGGAGCGTGTGATGCCTCGGAAGGACGGCGGTGCCTACCTCGTTGCCCACGGCAGCGCCCGCATCACCACCATGGTCAGCGACCTCAGCGGCACCAAGAAACCAAAGTACAGCTGGGACAACTGGGACCTGCATGTGATGGACCTGGGGGCCGAAGGCGATGTGAAATGGTACAAGCAGATCGAGCGTGATATGTCGTACGATAACGACATCCCGGGCCGCCTGATCTGTGCGACCTTTGAAGGTGCCTTGTTCATTCTGTTGAACGACGACATGGCCAACTACGAGAAGCGCAAGAAGAAGGAGCCGCTCGACCGCATCAGTTGAGGCAAGGACGCCACGCTTTTGGAGTTCAAGCCCGACGGTACGGAGAAGCCCCGCCAGATCATGAAGGACGGTATGCAGCAAGGATTCTTCAAGGCCACCAGCATCTGGCGCCTCAATCCCAATACCCTCGTCACCATCGGTACACCAGGCTTTGGCTCGGATATGACCTACCCGGTGCTCATCCAGGTCAGCAAGGAATCCGCCAAGTAAGGCGCTCCAACAGTCCATCTGCCCATGCTCCCCCAGGAACAGATCAACACTTACATCGCCGAACTACCTGAATGGCAGCGCAAGCTGCTCGTTCGCTTCCGCCAGCTGATCCACTCCACGGATACTGAAGTCGAAGAGACCTGGAAGTGGAACAGCCCGCACTTCGACCATAACGGCATCATGATCGGCCTTCAAGGTTTCAAGGAGCATGTCGCCGTATGGTTCCACAAAGGCGCCTTGATCAAGGACCCCAAGTCGCTCTTCGAAAAACTGGCCAAGGGAGAAGAAAAGGGCATGCGCTCGTACAAGCTTGTCGAGGGTGATGCCATCAACGAATCGGCCTGTGTCGACCTGGTGAAACAGGCTGTGGTTCTGAACGAAAAAGGCACGAAGCTTACGGATGCCAAGCCTGCGCGCAAGGCATTGGTCCTGCCCGATGATCTTGGGAACGTGTTGCACAAGGATCCCACCGCTTGGGCGAATTGGGAGGGATTCACCTACAGCTGCAAGAAGGAGTACATCGAGTGGGTGACGGATGCCAAGCAGGACGAAACTCGAAAACGGCGCATCGCCCAAGCCTTGGAGATGATCCGTGAAGGCAAGGACAAAGAGGACGCGCATCGCGTCGGTTCTTAACAGTTCTTCACGCGGCCACCGGTCCTGCGTTCCAGCGCTCCGGTATCTTCGGCGACGCCATGGACATCCGCATCGAAGACCTGACCAAGTGCTATGGCCCCCAAAAGGCCGTGGACGCGATCAGCTTCACTGTCCGTGCCGGCGAAGTGCTCGGATTTCTCGGTCCCAACGGTGCGGGCAAGTCCACCACCATGAAGCTCATCTGTGGGCTCACCGCACCCAATGCCGGCAAGATCACCGTCGGGGGGCATGATGTGGCCGCTGAACCTGAGGTCGTGCGGCGCATGATCGGGTACCTACCGGAGAGCAATCCGCTCTATGAGGATATGCCGGTGCTGGACCTTCTGCGATTCGCCGCCCAATTGCAGGCCGTGCCGGCCGACCGCATCAATGAGCGTTTGCGCACCATGGTCGATGCCTGTGGTCTTGACCGGGAGAAACACAAACGCGTGAGCGAGCTCAGCAAAGGCTACAGGCAACGCGTAGGGCTCGCTCAGGCCATGGTGCACGATCCGGATGTCCTCATACTCGACGAGCCCACCACTGGATTGGACCCCAACCAGATCGTGGAGATCCGCGAGCTGATCAAGGAGCTCGGGCAGGCCAAGACGGTGATCTTCAGCACGCACATCCTACCTGAGGTGGAGGCCACCTGCGATCGCATCCTCATCATCGACAAGGGCCGGATCGTGGCCGACGGTGGTCCTGCGGAGCTGCGGGGCAAGGCCCAAGGGCGCGCGATGTTGCACGTCCGGGTGGAAGAAGCGGCGCAACAGGACGTGCTGAACGCCTTCCGTTCGATCGAACAGGTTGAGGAGGTCACCACCGATGGCACGAACGGCTACCTGCTGCGTGTGGCCCCCGGGATCCAACTCGAACGATCGATCTTCCAGCTCTGTGTGCAACGCCGTTGGGTGCTCACCGGCTTGCACCAAGTTGAAACGCGGTTGGAGGATGTGTTCCGCGAACTGACCCTGGACTGAGATGCGAAAGACCTGGATCATCGCCCGACGTGAACTGGCCTCCTTCTTCGATGGCCCCATGGCCTATATCCTGCTGGTCGTCCTCCTCGGTACCTGGGGCTTCTTCACCTGGTGGTACGGCGCCTGGTACCCGGATGTGTTCATGCGCAAGCAGGCCGATCTATCTGCTTTCTTCCAGACCGCCTACTGGACCCTCTTCCTCTTCATTCCAGCTCTTACCATGCGCACGCTCGCCGATGAACGTCGCTCCGGGACGCTTGACCTGTTGTTGACGAAGGATGTGTCCGATGGTCAGGTGGTGGGTGGGAAATTCCTGGCCTGCCTGGTGCTGATCGTGTTCGCGCTTGCCTTCACCCTGCCCTACTACTTCGCCATCGCAAGCATGGGCTCCATGGACCACGGTGCTGTTTGGTGCGGCTACTTCGGGCTCTTCTGCATGAGCGCTGGTTATGTGGCCATCGGCATTTACGCCAGCAGCCTATCCCGCAACCAGATCGAGGCCTTCCTGGTGGGCATGCTCATCATCATCGTGTTCCATGTGCTGGCCATGGTGCTCAGCTCCAACTTCACCGGACCGCTCGGCGTGTTCTTCCAGTTCCTAAGCACCACGGAGCATTTCGATAGCATGAGCCGCGGCGTGGTGGACAGCCGGGACCTGGTGTATTTCGCCAGCATCATCGTGTTCGGCTTGGTATTGGCTGAACGGAGCCTGGCCAAACGCATGTTCGATCGGTCATGAATTTGCGCGCTCGCTCCTACCGCAACCTGGTGCTTGTGCTGCTGGCACTGGTATTGGTTAACCTGCTCGGCCACCGGTTTCATGTGCGCAAGGACCTCACTGGCGACGGGCGGTATACGCTCAGCTCAGCCACCACGGAAATGCTGGATTCGCTGCCCGAGGCGGTGACGGTAACGGCCTACTTCACGGAGGATCTTCCTCCCGACCTCGCCATGGTGCGGCAGGATCTGAAGGACCTGTTGGTGGAATACGCGGAACGTAGCAAAGGCAACGTGGTCTTCGCCTTCGTGGATCCCAACAGCGCCGATAGCTTGGAGAAGCAGGCCAACGAAAGCGGGGTCCGCTGGGTACTGGTGAACACCCGTGAAAAGGACAAGGCCGAGCAGCTGAAGGTGTACATGGGCGCCGTGGTGCAGATGGGCGAGCAGACGGCGATCATTCCCGTTCTCCAGCCAGGCAGCTCGTTGGAATGGGAGCTCAGTTCCGCCATGAAGCGCGTGAGCATCGTGGACAAGCCGGCCATCGGTCTGATCCAGGGGCACGGCGAACCCGCCATGGGCAACATGCCGCAACTGGAACAGGCCTTTAGCGTGCTGTATGCCGTGGAACCCATGGCCATCTATGACTCCTTCCCTATCCACGACCGCTTCAGCGCCTTGATCTGGATCGACCCGAAGGACTCCATCCCTGCACCTCAACTGAAGCAGCTCGAAACGTTCATGGCCAAGGGCCGCGGTCTGGTGCTGGCCTCCTCGAACTTGAGCACCAATGTGAACACGTCCAACGAGATCGATCAGCGCCGACCCGAACTTGCTGATTGGCTTGCACGTCGTGGAGTGGCCTTGGAACCACGCGTGGTGATCGATGCGAACTGCGGACAAGTGCAAGTGTTGCAACAGAGAGGACAGTTCACCATGCCGGTTCCGGTGATGTTCCCCTATTTCCCGATCATCTCCGGCTACGGTCCGCACCCTGTATCCAGCGGCCTTGACGCGGTGGTGCTGCAGTTCACCTCGCCACTTTCCTTCATCGGTGACAGCAGTCGCGTGAAGTGGACGCCGTTGTTGTTCACCAGCAAGCGCAGCAATTCACTCCCTGCCCCGCAGGTCATCGACATCCAGAAGCAATGGAGCGACATGGACTTCCTTCTGGGCCCGCAGACCGTGGGTGCAGCTCTGGAAGGTCAACTGACCACTGGACTGCCTTCGCGCATGGTCGTGGTGGGCAACGGCGGCTTCGTGCTGAACGGCAACGGTCAGCAGCCCATGCAGATCGAACCGGACAATGTCAACCTGATCGTGAACGCGGTGGATTGGACCACGGACCGGACGGGCCTCATCGAGCTGCGCAACAAGGGCGTTGGCTACCGGCCGCTTGACGAGGCCTCGGACGAGAAGCGCGCCCTGATCAAGTGGACGATGCTTTTGTTACCGGTGTTGTTGGTGCTGGGCTATGGGGCCTTCCGACTGCGCTGGAGGAGGAAACAACGCAACCAACGCATGCAGGAAGGCCATGTCGAGTAGCGCACGCACCAAGGCCTTGGTGATCGTGGTGGTCACCTTGCTCCTGCTCTGGTTCATCGGGGACCGTTACGGCATGCGCTCGAAGGACCGTACCTACCGCGAGGTCGTATTGTCCTTGGACACAGCACGGATCAAGGCGTTCGTCATCGAACCTGGAAGCAGGCTACGCCCGGATGTGCGCATTGTGCGTGAGGGTGGCTTGTGGCGCCTTTACTGCAAGACCGATACGTTGCGTGTGGATAACAAGTACGTGCTGGATGTGCTTGTTCCGCTGGCTGACATGCGAGTGAAGAGGCAGGTCGGTACGATGGACCTGGTGAAGGACCGCTACGAACTGAGCGACACGCTCGCCGACCGCATGATCGTTGAGCTGAACGACGGCTCCAAGCAGGAGTTGCTGATCGGAAAGAGCACCTTCAGCCCCAAAGGACCATGGTCGCATGTGAACGTGCCGGGCGAGCGCGAGGTCTTCGCCATCGATGGCAAGCTCAGCATGGTCACGGAGATGAAGGTCGAGGACTGGCGGCCGCGTACGGTCGTGACAGGCGACCCGAAGAACTGGAGCAAGCTGCACTACCGCTTCCCAGGGAACGACTACGTGCTTCAACGCTCCAACGGCATCTGGATGCTGGACAGTGTTCACTCGGATACGGCGCGTGTGGCTGGTTACCTGAGCAGCTTGGCGCGGAGCGAAGCCCATTCAGCGGCCCCGGGCGCGAGCTTGGACAGCCTGCCCGAGGTGGCTACATTGACCATCACGGATGTATCCCGTCCTGCGCCTATCGTGGTCTCGATCTACGCCACCCGGGATGCTCGCTTCCTTCTCCGCAGCTCCCTGAACCCCGATAACCTGTTGTGGTTCGACGCGGAACGCGAGCTGCCACGCTTGTTGCGCCCACGTGGCAACTGGCTCCCCGGCGCCACACCGACCAGCCCGCTGAACCCGGGTATCTAGGATCCGCTGTCCACATCGATCCGTGGATGCCGCACCCTTGGCGGACGTTCCGAGCCACTGCCACCGTGCCACCTTTGGGCCTTGGTCATGCGCTCCATTCGGATACTCGCCCAACCGGACGACAGCACTTGCGGCCCCACAGCCTTGCACGCCGTCTACCAGTACTTCGGTCTGGACATCGGGCTTGATGCGGTGATCGATGAGGTGCACCACTTGGAGGACGGTGGCACCTTGGCGGTCTTCCTTGGTCTTCACGCGTTGAAACACGGATTCCACGCCCGCATCCACAGCTACAACCTGCGCGTGTTCGACCCCAGTTGGGAAGGGCTTTCCAGTGAGATGCTTCGCAAGAAGCTCGTTGCGCAAACCCGCTTCAAGGAGGGAAAGAAACTGCACTCTGCATGCCTGGCGTACGCGCGTTACCTGAAAATGGGCGGCGAACTGCGCTTCGACGACCCACGCCCCTCGTTGTTGCAACGATACTTCGATCACGACCTGCCGGTGCTCACCGGACTGAGCGCGACCTACCTGTACAAGAGCAAACGGGAGTACACCGGCAGCAATGGTCAAAGCGTGTTCGACGATCTACGCGGTAAGCCCATGGGCCACTTCGTGGTGTTGTGCGGCATGGAAGGCAAGAAGGTCCTTGTAGCCGACCCCTATCAGGACAATCCCTTGGGCGACGACCGCTACTATCAAGTGCCGGTAGGCCGTTTGATCAACTCCATCCTGCTCGGCATCGTCACCTACGACGCCAACCTGCTCATCCTTTCCAAGAAGCCGCTCCCTGCATGAGAAAGATCATCGTGGTCCGAGACCCGAGCACCTTCAACCTCGGCGTGAAGGGTGTGGAAGTGGTGTCCAGCAAGGACTACCTCACCGATCCTGCGTACGCGGCCGTTTCCAATGTGCGCATCTTCAATCTGGCGCGCAGCTATAGCTACCAAAGTCGTGGTTACTACGTGAGCCTGCTGGCCGAAGCACGCGGTCAGAAGGTGATCCCCAATGCCAAGACCATCCTCGACCTGAAGAACCCGAGCTTGGTGAAGGTGTTGTCACGCGATCTGGACGAAGTGATCCAGCAGAGCCTCGGCGAGAAGCTCAAGGACGAGTTCATCTTCAGCATCTACTTCGGGCGCAACGTGAACCGCAAGTACGACCGTCTGGCGCATGAGCTGTACAAGGTGTTCCAAGCGCCGCTTCTCCGTGCACGCTTCGTAGAAGGTGAGAAATGGGAACTGCGCGGCATGCGGGCCATCCCGTACAACGAGATCCCCGAGGACCACCTCCCCCACGTACGGCATTTCGCCAACGAGTACTTCGCCAAGAAGCGCTATGACAAGGCACGCGAGGATCGCAGCCAATACGACCTGGCGATCCTGGTGAACCCCGAGGATAAGGCAGCTCCCAGCAATAAACGTGCGATCGTCAAGTTCCGTCAGGCCGCCGAGCACATGGGCTTCGCCGTGGACATCATCGGGCCGAACGACATCGACCGTCTCGGCGAGTACGATGCCTTGTTGATCCGGGAGAACACCCACGTGAACGACCACACGTATCGGTTCGCGCGCAAGGCCCAGAAGGAAGGTCTTGCCGTGATGGATGCCCCCGACGCGATCCTGAAGTGCAACAACAAAGTGTACCTCGCCGAGGTGATGGAAGCGCACGCGGTGCCCAGTCCACGCACCATGATCGTTCACAGCGAGAATCGGAACGAGGTCGCCGCCAGGTTCGGGCTGCCAGTGGTCCTCAAGCTGCCCGACAGCACCTTCAGCCGCGGTGTCACCAAGGCCAAGACACCGGAGGAGCTGGTGCAAAAGCTGGATGAGCTGCTCGAGGAGAGCGACCTGGTGATCGCACAGGAGTACATGCCCAGTGACTTCGACTGGCGCATCGGTGTGCTGGATGGTGAGCCCCTTTATGCCTGCAAGTACTTCATGGCTGCCGGTCACTGGCAGATCTACAACTGGGGCAGCGACACCAAGAAGCACCAGACCGGTGACTTCGCCACGATGCATGTACATGAATGTGCGAAGGACATCATCGACGCTGCCGTGCACGCGGTCAAATCCATCGTAGGCGACCAGGGACTGTTCGGTGTGGACATCAAAGAGGTGGCCGGCAAGCCCTACGTGATCGAAGTGAACGAATGTCCCAATATCGACCACGGTGTTGAAGATGTGGCGTTGGGTGACGAGCTGTACAGAAAGATCATTGGATCGATGAAGCGCACCATCGAGCGCCGCATCGGCATCACGCCCAGCAAGGGCAAAACGACCATCAAGGCATGAGCGCCCCGAAGAAATTCAAGCTGTTCGAGGTCACGGGCATCGAACTGGAGTACATGGTGGTGGACCGTGAGACCCTTCAGGTCAGCCCAACCGTGGATGAACTTTTCAAGGACGTTTCCGGCGCGATCACCGGCGATGTGGAGCGTGGGGACGTGGAATGGAGCAATGAGCTCGTGAGCCACGTGGTGGAGCTGAAGACCGCCAAGCCCACCCGGAGGATCCCCTCATTCCAGAAAAAATTCGCCAGCGAGGTGAAAGCCATCAACGCACAGCTGGCCAAGCGAGGGCGCATGCTTCTCCCCACCGCCGCGCACCCTTTCATGGATCCCTTCACCGAGACCGTGATCTGGCCGCACGACTACAACGAGGTTTACGCGCTCTATAACCGCATCTTCGATTGCAGAGGTCACGGCTGGAGCAACTTGCAGAGCACGCACTTGAACCTGCCCTTCGCCAACGACGATGAGTTCGGAAAGCTGCATGCCGCCATACGCATGGTGCTTCCCATCATTCCTGCGCTCAGCGCCAGTTCCCCTCTCCTCGATGGCAAGACCACCGGCTTCATGGACGGTCGCATGGAAGCCTACCTGCATCACCAGGAGAAGCTGCCCGAGCTCATGGGCTCGCTGATCCCGGAAGCGGTGTTCAGTCAGGAGGATTACTACCGCACCATATTCAGCCCCATCGCACAGGCCCTTGCTCCATTCGACACAGAACATGTGATGGACCACCACTTCGCGAACTCGCGAGGAGCCATCGCCCGTTTCGATCGCGGGGCCATTGAGATCCGCGTGATCGACATTCAGGAATGTCCGTCCATGGACCTGGCGATCGCCGAGCTGATCGTCGCGGTGTGCCGAGCGATGGTGAAGGGCCGCTGGGTGAGCAACTATTTGCAACGCGCATGGAGCGAGACCGACCTGCTTCCCATTTTCCTACAGGTGATCAAGGATGCCGGTAGATCGGTGATCTCCAACAAGGAGTTCCTCATCATGTTCGGCATTCTGAAGGAGGACCGCATGACGGCCGGCAAACTCTGGGAGCACCTGTTCAATGAACTGCGAAGTGAACTGAGCGAGAACGCGCAGCGCGGCATCAGCCACATTCTCCAGCATGGCTGCCTGGCTTCCCGCATTCTGGCCCGCACGGGCAAGGAACCATCTCGCGAGAAGATCCGCGAGGTGTACACGGAACTTGCCGCCTGCCTGCAGGACGATCGTCCCTTCGTATGAAGCTGTTGCTGACCTGTGAGCATGGCGGGAACAAGGTGCCATCAACGTACCGTTCGCTGTTCACGGGTGCGGATGAAGTACTGAGGAGCCACCGCGGTTGGGATCCAGGTGCGCTGGGCCTCTTCGAACTGCTGAAGGCGGATGCTGACGCACATTTCCACAGCACCACCAGCCGGCTGCTCGTGGAGTTGAACCGCTCCCCCCATCACCCGGCGCTCTTTTCCCGCTTCACGAGGTCACTGCCTGTGCCGGAGCGGAAGAAACTACTTGAGCGGTACTACATGCCCTATCGCTCCGCGGTCGAAGAGCAAGTGTCGAAATGGACCGCCAAACGCGAAGCGGTAATGCACGTGGCCGTACACTCCTTCACGCCGGTGCTGAACGGAGAAGTGCGTACGCTGGACATCGGCCTGCTATACGATCCCATGCGTAGGACCGAGAAGCAGTGGGCCGAACGCTGGCGCGAAGCCATGCTCGCCATCGATGGGACCGTCGAAGTGCGGATGAACAAGCCCTACCTCGGCAAGGCAGATGGCTTCCCGACACACCTGCGCAAACTGCACCGCGCACACTACACCGGTATCGAGCTGGAAGTGAACCAAGGTCATCTCGTGAACGGGAAGTTCCCCAAAGACCTGGTAACGCTTGTTCGGGAGAGCCTGAGGCGATCCTTGTCCCGCACCTGAGCGTAGATCGGACCAGAACGACGAAGGCCCTCCGGATGATCCGAAGGGCCTTCGTCCTGAATGTAAACGCCCTCTAGCGAACGACGGTGAAGCGCTGCTCGGCAGTACCACCAGCCCAGGTGGCACGAAGCACATAGGCACCTTCAGAAAGCGAGCTTACATCCAAGCGCTCACGCACCTGGCCAGTACGATCTCCCATGTAGCGGTCCATCGCCAGGCGACCGGTCGCGTCGATGACCTGCCAGCGTAGGCCCTTCGCCCCTTCCAGCGCGAGGGATATGTTCAGCACGTCGTTCGCCGGGTTTGGGTGAACGGATGTGAAGGCGTCCGTTAAGGACTCGCCAATGCCGATGTTGCCGTTGTTCTGCCAGAGTTGGATATCGTCGATGGCCGCTTCCACCAAGCTGCCACCATCCAGGTACTGCCCAGCCCGCGTGCTGTCCGATGCGATCATGCGGATGCGTACCGTTGCGTTAGGTGTCACATAGTCCTGTACGCGGAAAGCCACGCGGCGCCAGCTGCGGTCGCTGCTCATCGTGTTCTCCACGGGCACCCAGTTCTGGTTGTCATTGGTGATCTGTACTTGCCACCAGTCGGCCCCGGGGTTTGCTCCGCCTGGAGGGCTGTTGGTGTACCAACGGTAATAGGTGAAGGTGGGGTTCACGTAGGACGTAAGGTCGAGCGGGCCGCTCTGCAGCGTGGTACGACCAGCATCCACGTCGTTGTCGCCAGGTGAGGTCGTGTTGGTGGAGTTGCCCGTAACGAAGCAAAGCTCACCTCCGGGGGTGTGCTGGTCGCCGGGTTGGATCTCGCTATTGTCCGTGGTGCTCAGCGAAGCGATGGGGATGGCGATCTCCCATGTGCCGGTGGAGTTGTTGTCACCGGGCTGTCCAGGGGTCCAGTTGCCGATCTGGCTGTTGTTGTCGAGGTCCTCGGTGCCTTCCAATGCGAAACCTACCAGGATGTAGTAGGGTACGTTGGGGTCCGGTTCTGCAGATCCGATAGGCTGCACGCCGCTCAGCTCCTGATTGACGTCGAGCATGCCGAGGTAATAGGCGATCACAGTGCCTTCCGGCTGACCAGGGATGGTGGCAGTGTAGTTGCTTCCACCTGTATTCGTCATCACCGTTGTGTTCCATGTACCGGTATTGACCCGGTAATACAACTGCACGCCGTCAACATACTGGGTGTAAGGGAAGGTGACGGTGGATTGCGCTGTGATGGTGATGCCGGTGTTCTCGGTCTGGTCCGCGACAGGCGTGTGGATCAGGTCGAAGCCACTGATCAAGGTGATGCCGTGAAGGGCGAACGCATCAACGATGGCATTGCCGTTCGGAGTTCCGTTGGTCAGGTCACCGTCCGTGTCATCAGCTTGCAGTACATCCAACAGGACATCTCGAAATGCCTGCCCTTCCTGCCCGTTCGGTACGGAAGCTTGCAGACCCGGATACGCTTCAGCGAACAACTGTTCGGTCAGGGTCATGTCGTTACCCAGAAGCAAGTACGTATCCCACCAAGCACCGGCGATGATCTCACCGTCCGAGTGTACCTCACCTATCAGATCCACAGGGTAGATCTTCCGGTCGACATCGTAGCGGCGTATCGGTTCCGATGGGGTGAGCATGTTATAGCCTTCGGCCAGGATGGGATCTTCTGACAAGCTGAACGCCCAAAAATCCGCATAACCCTCTCCCATTCCCCCGTTCTGGAAGAACCCACCATTGTCCTGGTAGAAGTTGTCATTGATGCCGTGACCGTATTCGTGCCACACCACCTCGGAGATATTCGCCATGGTGAAGCAGTCTCCGCCTTCAGCGTAGAAGTTGATCGAAGAACCATCGTAGAACGCATTGCACGTACCACCACTGACATCAACGTTCGTTGGTAGTTGGAAGTCCATTCCCGTGAACGTTGGCAGCACTGCCTTGCCATGGTTGTGGATCATGCTGACGTAGCGGTAAGCGCTGCGCTCCTGGATCGTGGCCACGTTGTCGAAGCTCAGGACGTTCGGACCGTCCTGTAAGGTACCTGTGACCGTGGCCGTGGTCCCGAAACGGACCACGCGCGACCAAGTGCCTGAAAGTTGCATGGTGAAGGACGTTGGACCGGACACTCCTGAGCCGACGAAGCCCCCACCATCCACTGTGAAGGGCTGCCCCCCCACCGTGATGTCCACGTCAGGCAAGGCTTCCACTGAGGAAGGGTTCAGCTGGTTCGTGGTGTGGACCGTGCTGTTCACCTGAATATCGGCGCCCACATCGTCATCCTTGTCCGGCGCATGGTTGATGATGAGGTTCTGGCGGTAAAGCAGTTCGCCGGTCGCGTCATCCACCCAGCAAAGCCAACGACCTGGATGCCCAACCTCCGAGGTGCGGACGGTGACCTCGTGCACCAAGCGGTGCTCAACGCCGTGCCACACGGGCAGGGGAAGAATGCGAACACCCTGATGTTCCACCGTGGTCACTTGCGAAAGGCCGGTCGTGGCCGCGTTACCCGCGGTCGCTCCGTCCATGACCGGGGCCGTTGCCGTCTCAATGCCCGGATATGCGTCCAGACCGAACTGAACAACACGGCCTTGCAGGTCCAACTTCACGACCACATGGCCGAACAGCACATCCACACCTTGGTGACGTTGGTTGAAATGGACGAAGTGGTACTTGTTGGTCGACGAAACGTGCTTCAACTGCAGCTCGTCCATGGGCAGACCGAATAAGGCGAGCTGACCGGAAAGGAAAGCTTGGGCTTGAACGGCCGGCGTAGCCCCAACGGAAGGGATCGGTCGGCCGAAAGCACGGTGCGGAAGCCCATTCGACTCGTTGAACTCCACGGTCCATGTGGGATTGGCGGTCACGAACTGACGCCAAGCCGTACGCGCCCGAAGGGTGCTTTGCCACGTATCATCTGGTGGTCGTTGAGCATCCTTGATGAAGGTCACCTCCAGGCGTTCCGCCCTCGGAACGGCACGCTGGGCCTGCGCTGAGAGTGCGCAGAGGGTGATGGCGGAAGCGAAGAGTACGTTGGAGCGCATGGGGGTTCGTTGTTCAGGAGGAACAAGATCGTGAAGGAAACGGTTCGGACAACCGTTGGTCCCCACTAAAACGGGTCACCCTTCTTGGATGTCCACCACCAGTCCATCGTAGGCCAGGAAAACGTCCGCTGGAAGCTCCAGCTGCACCTCGACGTGCAACCCCATCCAATGGCTGATGTGGGTGAAGTAGGCCCGTCGGGGCTTCAGCTCATGCACCAGGTCCAACGCTTCCTGAAGGTTGAGGTGCGAGTAGTGCTCCGCCTTGCGTAGCGCGTTCAGCACCAGCACGTCCAAGCCATGGAGCTTCTCCCGCTCTTGAGGGGTGATGGATTTCGCGTCCGTGATGTAGGCCAGCTGACCGATGCGGAAACCCAGCACGGGCATCCGCATGTGCATCACCTCCACTGGGATCACCTCAATACCGGCCACGGTGAAGGGGTCGCGCGTGATGAGCCGCATGTCGAACTCCGGTACGCCCGGATACTTGCCCGGACCGAAGGCGTAGTGGTACATGTGCTTCACGGAATCCGTGGTCACGGCATCGGCGTAAATGGGCACCGGCCGCGGTGGCTCGTGCAGAAAACTGATGGCCCTTAGATCGTCCATGCCACCGATGTGGTCCATATGCGCATGGGTGAGCAGCACCGCATCCAGGTCCTTCACCTTGGCGCGCAGCAACTGTTGGCGCATGTCCGGACCGGCATCGATCAGCAAACGCTTGCCCTGGGTCTCCACCAGCACGCTCACCCGAAGCCGCTGATCGTGCGGATCAGCGCTCGTGCAAACCGCACAACTGCACCCGATGATGGGTACGCCCTGACTGGTGCCGGAGCCGAGGAAGGTGAGGCGCATGGGGCGAAGATGGGGTACGTAGGCGTATCCGCTACATTCGAATCGAATACTGACCTGAACAGATAATGAATGACCTCGGCGAGCACGCTACAAAGCAGGCCTTCTCTTGTGCTAGGCCCGCCGAGCGCCGGCCGCAGAATCCACTTATCGTGCTCATAGTCCTGGCTTTCTTACTCTTGGCACATTCTTGCCTTCCGGTGGAATACGCTCGAAGGCTCAACGAGCAGGCCGAAACTTGGTATGTGGACAGCTTCTATGTGAAACGCATCGAAGGAACTCTGCGTGTACTTGTCGCTCCAGGGACTGCTAGGAATGAGGTTGTCTTAAGCATCGGCGAAATGCCGTTACAGATGGACCATAGTTACGGTGTGACCTGCGTCAATGAGGACTTCCTCGATCGCGTGCATCCAGGCATGGTTGTCCTGAAACCCGCATATAGCACTAAGATGCAGTTCTGGGATGCTTCAGATAGCTGCTGCTCCTACGATCTTGATTTCTGTGGTGAGTTCGATAGTGTATCCCTCCCGAGGCCAAGAAGGCACTAATGATCACGCTTGGGTGCGATTCTCTCCATTCGAATGATGAACGGCCACATTTCTGTGCGGGAATCGAGCTATGGTGCTCTTCTTAAACAAATGTGGAGCGCGCTTTCCCTTTAGGGGAGGCTTCAGGCTTGAAGCCGATCGCGCTGCGCGCGATCCTTCGTTCCTCCGGACGTCCCTTTGCGCAAGCGCAGGGGCGTCCGAAGTAACGAAGCCGCCCGTCGGGCGGCTTCAAAACTGGCGGAGAGGGAGGGATTCGAACCCCCGTTACCCGTAGGTAAAGCGGTTTTCAAGACCGCCGCGATCGACCACTCTGCCACCTCTCCTTTGGTGCGTGGAAGCGGCGCGAATGTAGCTAGCTGGTCAGGAACGGCCATTCATGCACAGGCAACGGGACTGCCCCCCCCCAGCTCCGGGGCTATCTTTGGGTCATGAGGCTGCGCACCCTTCCTACCCTGCTCCCGGCGCTCTTGCTCGGGTCCTTGCTCCACGCCCAAGGTGGGCCGGATGCCATTGTTGAGACCAAGGTGTTCCACGTGCCTGGTCAGGGGGAACGCGTGGACGTGATCATCTCCATGCTTGGCGGCTCAGTGACCATGAATGCCAACGCGCATGGCTTCCAACAAGCGCGGGTCGAGGCCATCACCATCATTGAGAAGAACGGGGCCATATCTGATTTCCGGAAGTCCGTGGTGAACGGCCCGGAACGTACCGACAGCCTCCGTCCGGACTTCATCCATCAAGAAAGCTTCTTGCTGCAACCCGGCGAGCATGGCCTATCCATCGAGCTTCGCGATCTGGTGAGCGGTGACACCACTGCTTCACGGATCCGCCTACCGCTTCCCATCGGGGCTCCCCCCGAGGGCCTATACTTCAGCGATGTGCTCATCGCTTCGCACGTGAACAAATCCAGCGACCCGAAAGTGTCACGCAGCGGCTACGAGGTGCTCCCGTTCACCAGCATCTATTATCCTGCGGAAGTGAAGAGCCTCGCCTTTTATGCGGAGGTGTACAACGCCCCCACTGCGCTCAAGGGCGATAGCATGTACCTGCTCAGCTATCAGATCGAAAGCTACGAGAACCATGAAGTGGTAGGGGCCTACAAGAAAGTGTCCCGCATCCATGCTGCTGAGGTAAGCCCGGTCCTCGCCCAATTCGACATCGCCCCACTCCCTAGTGGCAACTACGTGCTGGCCATGGAGGCACGCGACCGCAACGGAGCCTTGTTGGGAAGAGGCGAGCAAATGATCCAGCGCAACAATCCTATCCAATTCAACCTGACCGATGATACACCCTTGGGTCACACCTTCGTTGACGTCTTCACCGATGTGGACACGCTCGCTGACGCATTACGGAGCTTGCGGCCCATTTCCAGCAATCTGGAGCGAAAGATCATCGACGACCGCTACAAGGACAAGGACCTGGAACTGATGAAGCGCTTCATGTACACCTTCTGGTACAACAAGAGCGGACCGGATGCCCAAGCCGCTTGGGAGCGCTACGCCCTTGAGGTGGTGAAGGTGAACAAGCTGTACGGCTGCCGCAACATCCGCGGATTCGACACCGACCGGGGCTATGTGCACCTGAAGTACGGCGCGCCCAACACCATCATGGACCGGGCCAACGAGATGGACGCCTACCCTTACCAGATCTGGCATTACTACCGTGCGGGCAAGTACACGAACCGCCGGTTCGTGTTCTACCAACGTGAACTGGTGGGCGATTGCTACGAACTACTGAACAGCGAAGTGCCAGGGGAAGTACAGAACTCCAGGTGGAACGAGATCCTCCACTCGCGCAACAACAGCATGAACAATGTGGATCCGCAAAAGGTGAATACCATGAGCGGGGAGCGGGCGCTGGAGTTCTACGAAACTCCTCGCTGACGCCGGTTGACCGGGAACGCGCATTTTTGCGGTCCCCGATCCCAATGGGCCACAACACCGCCGTCGTCATTCTCAACTGGAACGGCCAGCAATGGCTGGAGCAGTTTCTGCCGAACGTGGTCGCTTCCACAGGCGGCGATGCCGACGTGTTCATAGCCGACAATGGTTCCACGGACGGCTCGGTGGATTGGGTACGGAACCGGTTCCCGAATGTTCGGCTGATCCGCAACAGCACCAACCTGGGCTTCGCAGGTGGGTACAACGAGGCCCTGAAGAAGGTGGAGGCCGAGTACTATATCCTGTTGAACAGCGATGTGGAGGTGATGCCCGGCTGGGTGCCGGCCTTGCGCGGCTACCTGGAGCGGTACCCGGAAATGGCGGCCTGCCAGCCCAAGGTGCTCAGCCATGGCCAGCGTGATCGCTTTGAACATGCTGGGGCGGCCGGGGGCTTCATCGACCGCAACGGTTATCCGTTCTGCCGCGGGCGCATATTCGAGATCACCGAGCAGGACAACGGTCAGTACGACGACGAACTGGAGGTGTTCTGGGCCACCGGAGCCTGCCTGATGATCCGCGCCAAGGCTTTCCATGCAGCGGAAGGGTTCGATGCATCGCTGTTCGCGCACATGGAGGAGATCGACCTCTGCTGGCGACTACGACGTCAGGGCTGGCACATCGGATACACAGCGGCCACCGCGGTTTACCACGTCGGCGGCGGTGCCCTAGGTTATGGCAGCCCACGCAAGACCTACCTGAACTTCCGTAACAGCCTCATCGTGCTTACCAAGAACCTGCACCGAGGCTGGCTGCCCATGCGGATCCTGCGCCGCTTCTTCCTGGATGACTGCGCCGCACTGAAATTCCTGGTGGAAGGCCACGCCTCACATGCCTGGGAAGTTGGCCGCGCGCACCGACATTTCGTAAGTCGCCTCCCAGGTCTGCTCCGCGAACGCAAACGCTTGAGAACGTTGGACCGCAGCACGGACCTCACTGGTCAGTACCGCCGAAGTGTGGCCTACGATCGCTTCATTCTCGGTTGGAAGACCTTCGATAGGCTGGACAGTGACGCCTTCACCAAGCGTGGTTGACCAGGTGATCGACCGCTAGGCGGTAGCCATCCAGTCCGAGACCTGAAATGGTGCCGAGGCACACGCCTCCGATCAACGAGGTGTGACGGAACTCCTCCCGCTTCAACACGTTACTGATGTGCACTTCGATCACCGGCACCTTGATGGCCGCTATGCAGTCACGAAGCGCAACGCTCGTATGTGTATAACCGCCCGCATTGAGCACAACGCCATCGTACAAGGAGTCCGCTGCCTGAAGTGCGTTCACCAGCTCCCCTTCCACATTGCTCTGGCAATGGTCGAGGTCATGGTCCGGGTAGTGCTTCCGAAGCGCATGCAGGAACTCCTCGAAGGAGCGATCGCCATAGATGCCCGGCTCACGCCTGCCGAGCAGATTCAAGTTGGGGCCGTTGAGGATGAACAGTTTCATGGTGGATCCTGAACAACAAAGGTGGTGAACCGGAGCAGCAGATAACATGCGGATCGTTGTATCTCCCGAACTACAGGCACAGGAACGCATCACGGTCATTGGAACTTCGCACGGTGGAATGGCAACAGGCCCTTGTTGATCTGCGTTTGCACCTGAAGCTGGAGCGCTCGCTGAGCGATCGCACGGTGGAGGCCTACCTGCGCGACCTTGGCAAGCTGCGCACCTTCGCTGAGGAACAGTCGCCCGCCCTCAAGCCGGAGACCATGACCTTGGAGGACCTGCAGTCGTTCACGACCTGGGTGAGCAAACAGGGCTTGGGTGCGACAAGCCAGGCTCGTCTCCTGAGCGCAGTTCGCGGCTTCTACCGCAGTTTGCGCCGCGAAAAGGT
>JADZGG010000140.1 GCA_020854015.1 Flavobacteriales bacterium | reverse complement strand
TCGAACCAACTGCCCGCCGCATTGCGGTAGTAGTCGTGGTGCGTGGCAGCAGCATCGGCCCATGATGTCTCTACCTGCAGCGAATAGCAGTTCTGAAGCGGCATCGCGGCCTCGAAGCGCAGCTCAAAGTCGTACCGCGCACCGACCACATTAGCGACGGCCGTCAGGGTCAGGCGGTCGTTCTGCATGGAGGCTACGAACAGCGTCATGAGGTTGCGTTCCAATACGAACTGGATCTCGTGCGGCGGACGGTGATCGTTGAAGTGCAGCAGGCGTTTCGCGCTGGTGGCGGTTTCCGTGACCGTCAGCGCGCGAGCGGGCACGCGCGCATGCTCCGCCTGAACGGGCTGCTCCACCAGCGTTCTGTCGATCCCAGGGCCCGTGCGCGTTTCCCGCTGGGACAACGCTGTCAACAGATCCGGCTTGGGCTCGATGGCTTTGCGGATCGCGTCCATGTCCGGCGCGGGTTCGGGCGGCAAGGGCGGTTCGAGCACGAAGAAGTGCCGTTGCTCAGTGGTGAACTCACCCGCGTAGGAGGAATTGTTGCGCGCGTAGAAGACCACCCCACCCGTTGATCTCCGGCGTTCGTCCTGGACCGCCTTGGCCAGCTTGACGGAGGCGCCACAGGGCGCTGCGGGAAAGCCGTTCTCGATGGCCACGATGCTGTTGCCAGCGCGGACCTCCGCTTCCACGAGCTCGCGCAAAGGCGCGGGGAACTCCACGAGCTGCTGGCGGTAGGTATCGGCGATCGTCATCGGTCCGGTCGTGGATCCACCGTGCTCACTTCATCTTCTCCAGATACCACGCCTGCTGCTCGGAGAAGTCAACGCCGGTACCGGCGAACTTCTCCGGGAGAATGCGGAACAGCTCATCGCCCCAACGCCGTACGCGCCGCATGTGCTCCGACGTCGTGAAATTGGGCG
Source organism: Flavobacteriales bacterium (assembly GCA_020854015.1). Lineage (GTDB taxonomy): Bacteria > Bacteroidota > Bacteroidia > Flavobacteriales_F > PHOS-HE28 > PHOS-HE28. The sequence continues at coordinate 10,935 of JADZGG010000140.1, read as the reverse complement.
CGGGTGCACTGTTCACCCAACGCCCCACGGCGTTGAGCGCGGGTCGGGCGAAGCGGGCTTTCTCGGCGGGCGTCAGCTCAGCATCGCGCACGAACGACAGTGCAAGTTCCGCATAGCCGGAATCCAGCATGGCAGCCATGCGCTCCAGGAATTCCGGATCCGAACGCAGGCGCGCAGTGGCCGCCGCGCACACGGCCGGTTTCTCATCGCGGTTCGCTCGCCGGAGCAGGCTTTCGAGATCGTTCTTCGGATCGAGCTTTGCGATCTGCGCAAGCTCTTCCTCGGTCGCTGGCAAGAGGACGATGATCCGCGTGGCGACGCCGGACAGACCGCGACCGCTGTTGTTGATGACCCATTTGCCGGAAAAGATCAGGCTGCCCACGAGACTCAAGGCCGTGAACCACGACCATGGACGAAGCAACCATTGCACGGACACTCCGGGCAGGAGCTTCTGGTTCAAGCTCAAGAGCACCAGCCCCACCGTGGAGAACAGAATGAGGTGGATCACCGGGCTGTACAGGCCGCGCGGTGTGAAACCGGGGCGGAGGTACAAGCCGATGAACAGGTAAGAAGCCGTGGCCAGCGCGAACGCAGCAAGTGCGGTGAGCAAGTACAGCTTGGTACGGCTCAGCCGGATCCAGTCGAATCCGCCGCCGGCGGTCATGCACAGCAGCGCGACCATCATCAGCCCCCACACGGGCACCAGGATGGTCAGGACGGGCGTCACCCATTGGTCGCTGCTCGTCTCCTTACGCGCCCATTCCGAGAGCAACGGCATAAGCCGCATGAGGTAAAGGAGGGTGGCAAGACCGGCGCTGACGCTGCCGATGAGCTGTTGGGAGGTGGAAGGATTCATACCGGGATCGGAGGAGCGCGATGAGCAGGTCGATGCCAAAATAGCCGTCGGCGCGAACACCGTGTTGAACGTCAGGTCCACCGGTCGTCCGCTGACTTCGAGGAAAGCAAACTCCGTTCAGTGCCGTCGGGATCGCTCGCCTCGTACTCGCGGTGTGTGCCCGGCATTCAAAGCGGCGTGACCATCGCGGGGATACCCATCGGGTCGCTGGACATCCTTAACGGATCCTTAAACCATGTTCACGCTCGGTGTTCGTGGGAAACGCCCCGTATACTTGAAAGGATGAAGCGGATGGAGCGTTCGGACCTGGGGATCACCTTGGCACTCGGTGCCTTGTTCCTGGCCGGCTTGCTGGCGTGGGGCACCGCACTACGGCGCGAGCGCTCCGACCTCTTGAGCCAGGCACAGCTGCGCTTGGACAGCGTTGCCGCCCAGGTGCGGGACGACGCGCGTTGCGTGGAGCTCTTTGCTGAACGCTCGCTTCCCGGTGGGTCCGCGTTCTACTTGATCGCCCCGCAGAGCAGCGCCGGATCGACCGGCGATACCATCGCGCAATACCGGGTGCACACCGCTGGTCCGGACACTCTGCTGGATCGACGACGGTTCCCGATCGATGTGCCGGCGTCGATGCGGATACATGTGCGGCTCAACTTCCTGCTGCCCTTGGAGAGCCCGAGCGACACCAACAGCACCGGATCACCGGGCGTGTTCGCGGACCGGGGACTGCTCTGTGCGGAGGTGGACGGACGACGCATGGAACTGGTGGATGTGGCGCGCTTCACCCGATCGCTCCGAGAGACCTTCACGCGACAGGGTGATGGAGGTCATGTGGCGCTGATCATGGACACCCTTTCCATGGATACGCTCTTCCGATCGCCGGGGCAGCTGTCCGATACGGATGCACCAGCGGTGCGCTCCTCGGCCATTGTCCCACCTGACCTGGCGCCGTGGGTGGTGGATCTGCATTTGCCCGGCCTTACGCGAGCGGCCCTGCGGGAGACCCTTCCCTACCTGTGGATCTTCCTGGCCCTGTTCGCGGTGCTGGTCTTCACCCTGTGGAGGAGCCGGCGTGCGTGGGCCCAGGAGCGGCGGTTGGCACAGATGCAACTGGACCTGGTGAGCAACATCACCCACGAATTCAACACACCGCTCACACACATCTCGCTGGCATTGGACACACTGCGGCGGCCGGACCAGCAGGCTCAGCATGCGCACATGATGGAAGTGATCGGTGAGGAGAACGAACGCATGCAGGCCAACGTGAAGAAAGTGATGTCCGTGAGCCTGTTGGACCAGGAGGCGCTACCGTTGGAACTGGAGCTTCATGATGCGCACGAACTGCTGCAAGCGACCCTGCGCTCGCTTCGACCTGCGCTGTACCGGGAGGCCGTTGCCGTGACCTGCGCCTTCGAGGCCACGGACCCTTGGGTGCTTGTGGACGCGACCTACCTGACCAATGTGTTCCATTCGCTGTTGGACAACGCGATCCGATACGGCCGTGCGCCCCGGCGTGTGAACATCGGCACCTGTGACACATCGAGCGGTCTGCGGATCACCTTCGCGGACAACGGGCCGGGCATCCCCGCCAGCGAGCGAACGCTGGTGTTCAACAAGTTCTTCCGCGGCAGCAACGGTCGCGAAACCGCCGTGAAAGGCACGGGCATCGGCCTGTACTTCGCGCGCAAAGTGGTGATGGCCCACGGTGGAACCATCGCGTTGAACGCAGGCCCCTCGGGTGGGGTCGAGGTCGAACTCGTTCTTCCGAAACCGGCACATGGCTGAACGGACCCTGCTGATCGTCGAGGACGAACCGCACATGGCGGAGCTGCTGCAGAACAGGTTCCAGCTGGAGGGCTTCGTCGTGCACCATGCCGCGGATGGCCTGGAGGCCTTGGCACGGTTCTCGGCGGTGCGACCCGACCTGTGCATCCTGGACGTGATGCTGCCCAAGATGGACGGTTTCCAGGTGGCCCGCGAAATGCGGAAGATCGCTCCACTGGCGGCCTTCATCTTCCTCACCGCACGCAACACCCTGCCCGACAAACAGGCCGGTTTCAACAGCGGGTGCGACGACTACCTGACCAAGCCGTTACTGTTCGAAGAGCTGCTGTTGCGCGTGAACGCCGTGCTCTATCGCACGCAGGGTCCCAAGGTGCACGCCAGCGGTTCGCTCGTCTTCCCCACCTTCACGCTGCACGTGCGCGAACGCACCTTGGAGATGCCGGGGCGTACCATCACGCTCACCGCGAAAGAGAACCGGATCCTCTACATCCTGCTTTCGAACGCAGGCAACATGGTGGAGCGCCGATTCCTGGTGGAGCAGGTATGGGGCAGCATGAACGACTATCATTCGCGTTCGCTGGACGTCTACCTCACGCGCTTGCGCAAGTACGTACAGCTCGTTCCGGGGATCACTTTGACCAACGTCTACGGCAAAGGCTTCCTGCTCCAGGTGGCGGAGAGCCGCGCTGGTGAAGCGGAACAGGGTTCTTAGGTTTTCATTAAGCATCGGCGGACCGATCGACCGGCGTCATCCACGCACGATCAACCCGCACGGCGACACACGCCGTCACATCAAACACCGGCTCATGAGAACCACATTTCAAGACACGCTGTTCGTCCTCCTCCTCTTCGCTGTTCCATCCGCATCCGCCACCGCGCAATCCACCTATTGCATTCCGCAGCACGGCGGACAGATCGTGGCGCCCATCCTCACGTCGGTGTCACTCGGCACCATCAACAACACCGGTACCACCGCTCCACTGGTTCCCTCGGGTTACTCCGACTATACCGCCTTGCAGACGACGCTCGCCGTGGGCTCTTCCTACACACTCACCATCGGGTCGGGCGATGCGTGGCCGCACAATTTTGCTGCCTGGGTGGACCTTGATCACGACCAGCGGTTCAGTGATGTCGAACGCATCGGCTTGGCCCAAATGGGCGGTGGTGCCTACACGATCAGCTTCACGTTCAGCATACCTCCCAATGCACTGAACGGACCGACACGCCTGCGCATCCGCGGCGTGGAGGAACCCTTCGGCCCGTGGACGCTATCCAATGACCCCTGCATCCCCTTCACATATGGGGAAGCGGAGGACTATACAGTGGTGATCACCGGTGGAGGCGACGATGATGCAGGATTGAGCGCATTCGTTTCGCCCATCAGCAGCGTGGGTCTCGGTGTAGAACCCGTGACGGTGCGGATCGAGAACCAGGGTTCCATAGCCCTCAGCAACTTGCAAGTGCAATTGACGGTGGACGGGCTGCTCGGTCCTGTGGAAGTCGTGCCTGGGACCCTGCAACCGGGCGCAAGCGTGGACCATACGTTCCAGACCACGGTGGACCACACCGGTACAGCCTGCCACCTCATCAACGCAACGCTCTTGACGCCGGACAGCCGATCGGAGAACAATACGCTGATCATCGACGCATGCGGACTGGACCCCATCACCGGCTCCGATGTGTGGTACATACACTCCGACCAGTTCCAGGTGATGGAGACCTACAGTAACGGCACCACCAACGAGAGCACCATGAACACCGTGTTCGGCCAGGGCAACTGGCAGCTCGGCCATTTCGAGACCATCAACGTGGCACAGGTCTTCGGGCCGGGCACCTGCACCATCTTCATCGACGGAACCTCCCTCGACGTGGATCCCCTGATGGACTTTCTGACCGTGCACGGGGAAACCGTGGAGCGCTGGGTGGCCGCTGGTGGCAAGCTCTTTCTGAACAGCTCCCCTGACTCGCAGGACTTCACCGGGCACGTGCGCTTGGACCTGGGCTTCGGTGGTGTTTCCATCGCGCAGGGCTATTCGGTGAGCTTCGCCCGGCCCTACGGTTCGCACCCGATCCATACCGGTCCGTATCAGCCCATCGGTTCGGAATGGACCGCGTTCTACTATGCCAATGCGGTGCTGCACGGTGCAGGGCTCACGAACGTGAACGTGGAGAACAACGATGACCACTTCGGTGGCCCCACGGTGGACCTGCCCACCTTGGCGGAGAAGAACTGGGGCGCCGGCAAGGTGCTGTTCGGCACCATCGGTCCGAGCGAGCTGTTCGGGTCCGAGGCCATGAACGACCGGGCCAACATCCTGGACCACATCACCGATTGCAGCACCAATACGACAAGTATCGGATCATGGGATGTCGCCTCGGGACCGGAAGCCTACCCCAACCCGACGCGCGGCGAACTGCGCATCGCTTGCGCCAATGGTGTGGAGCCGATCACCGTGTCGGTCCATGACCTGCTCGGCTCCCGGATCGCGATGCCGTACACGCTGGGCGATGATCATGTGATCCTGCACGCGGACGCCAGCGCTTCCGGCTCCTACATCGTATCGCTCGGATACCGGAACGGCGTTCAACAGCACATTCGGTTCGTGCGGGAATAGGTTCACCGGAAGAACGCACGGTCGCGAGGCCGGGAACGTCCGACCCGAATTGCGCCCGGTCGCCCGCATCAGGGTGGCTGGGCGCAGTGCTTATGTCCGTGCTCAGGGCACCACCACCAATTGCGCGAACACCGTGATCGACGCGAGGGCCTTGGAACTCGGTATTCGACCCGCGGCCAGTAAACCAAGCAAGCACAGGCCCGAAGTCGGCAGCATCAGCGATCGCATCCGAGATGGCACACGCGGAGCGCACGGGAGCACGATCAGAGCTTCGCCACCCGCACCGTTGCAACACCGCAGCGCAACAGGTAGATCCCATCCGGCAGCGCTGATAGATCCAGTGCGTTGGGGCCTCGATCCAATTGCACCACGCGGATCACCTGTCCGGTGGCATCGATCAAATGGGCGCTGCCAGGTTCGCTCACCTGCAATCGCACCACATCCGCTGTGGGGTTCGGCGCGGCCAGGATCATGGGTGTTGTTCGGTCAGTGATCGCGGTGGACAGCCCATCGTAACGGGCCACGAAGAGATCGTAGGACCCCATCATGGTCCACCTCGATGTACCCAACCCGGGGTCGAGGTCGATGGTGTTGTTGAAGTAGCCGCCGAGGTAGGTGGCACCTTCGGCACCCATGGCCACGGCACTGGCGCGGTCGTGATCGTTGGCACCGATCCCGAAGGCCCCTTGCACATTGTCGCTTGTATCCCGTCGCGGAAAGAAGGGATCATCCCGGAGGTAGCCACTGATCGGGCTGCCGATGGTGATGCTGCCAGCATAGTACCCGGCCAGCGCCACTTCACCTTGGTCGTTCATGCCCCACCGCCGTGCCCTTGTCCAAGCCACTGTCGCCGAAGCGCCGCGTGCGAGGGATGCTGTCCACGATCAGCGACCCGGTCCACCGTCCGCCGGTGCAGGATACCGAAGGAACGGATCCTCCATGTCCGGGATCGAGGGCAAGGCCGACAACCCGGCCTGCACGCGCAGGAAGCTCAGCATTTCGTGGAACAGGCTGACATAGATGGCGTTCTGCATCCACATGTCCTTCGCATCGGGCACGGGGAAGCGCCCTTGTCCATGCAAGCGCAAGAGGTAGGCGCTCGTATAGCTTTCATGACCGAAGGATCGCTTCGGATCGAGGTAGCGAAGATCCCCGCGCACGCCGGTGAACATCGGGTACGGCGGCTCCCCATCGCTATCAGCGACCACCAGGATCGGCATGGAGTAGCTGTGCATGGTGATGGCTTCCAGCATATCCGGCCACTTGTCGCGCACCTCGGCGGTATCGGTCTTCCACTCCATGGTGGTCTCCAAGCTGATGAAGGCATCGGCGAGGCCGGGCTCGTACAACGTGCACCAACCCTCCTGCGCGCCCCAACTGTGGCCGATATAGAAGACCTTGTTGCCGTTGCTGATCCGGCGCGCGAAACGCAGCATGGTGCGGATGCTGTTGCGGTCAGGTTCCCAGGCGATCGGATGGCCATAAGGCCGGTCTTCCAGCGGCCAGTGGAAGTTGCAGGACAGGAACACGAAGCCGAGGTTGGCGAAGTTCTCGGCCATGGCCGTGTTCTCGTCGCTGAAGCCTTGTGATCCGTGGTGGTAAACGACCACCGGGCGTTCGAAGCGCTCAGGCCAGGAAGCCCGGGAGGCACGCGACCGGGAGGCAAAAAGGCTGTCCATCACTTGCTGCTCGGTGAAGGGTGCGTAGTCGATCGTACTGTCGCTGTTGAAGGCATAGCGAAGGTCATACGCGATGAACGCGGAATCCGAGCGCAGCAACAGTTCCTGGTGAACGCGTTGCAAAGGCCCTGTCAAACGCCGCTCCTGGAGCTGCTGATAGGTGAGCTGTGTTGCCGATGGTCGCTCGATGGGGAACCAGGCTTGCACGAAGAGCGGAGCAGGGCCTTCGTAACCGAAGGCGTTGTAGCGCAGGCTGTCGTTGAAGAGCAGCGTATCCGCGAAGCCGATGTTGAAGCGCGGTGGTTCTTGCGCTACGGCCGCAGCGACCAACGGACAGCAGCAGCAGGCGAGCGCGACCTTCAAGTGAATGGGGACGCTCCGAAGCATGGCATCAACGTTCACGAGCGCTGCACGCGCCCCAACTTGAACAGCAGGTTCTTCTGCACCGCCGGCCACTCGTGCGGCAGGATCGAATACACGCACGTGTCGCGCAGGGTGCCATCGGGCATGCGCATGTGGTTGCGTAGGATGCCGTCGGGCTTGGCCCCCAGGCGTTCGATGGCCCGGCGGCTTTGGAAGTTGAAGAAGCTGGTGCGGAACTCCACGGCGATGCAGTCGAGCGTTTCGAACGCGTGTGACAACAGCAACAACTTGCACTCGGTGTTCAATGCGGTCCGCTGCACCGAGCGCGCGTACCACGTGGAACCGATCTCCACGCGCGGCTTGTCCGCTTCGATGTTCATGTAGGTGGTCATGCCCACCACCTTGCCCGAAGCGAGGTCGCGCACGACCCAAGGGAGCATGGTGCCTTGTGCGAGCAGTGCATTGCGCCGATCGATCTCCGCACGCATCTGTTCCGGCGACGGCACAATGGTGTACCACAACTTCCACAGCTCGCCATCGCGTGTGGCTTCGCAGAGGTCGTCGTGGTGTTCGTGCGTCAAAGGCTCCAACGCGGCGACCTGTCCGCTGAGGGTGATGGGTGTGGTGACGGAAGGCATCGGAACAAAGGTGGAAGAAGCGGATGAACCCACCAGCAACAAGCCCGGGAAAACGGATAGCGACCGCGCTCAGGGCACCACCACCAATTGCGCGAATCGCTTGTCCCTTCCGTCCGCGACAGCGAGCACGTAAGCCGCCTTGGCCAGATCAACGGTGCTGATGTGCGTTCGCGGACCGTTCAACGCTGAACGATGCACCAAGCGCCCGCTGAGGTCGCGCAGTTCGATCAGTGGTGCTTTGCTGGCCAGCGGTTGTTCCGGAGCGTTGACCACGATGGCATCAGCGGAAACGCTCACCAGGTAACCAGCAGTTGTCAGGGCATCGATGCCTTGTTCCTCGGTGGGGCAATACGCCACACGACCGCTCCATTCGTAGGTACCGTACGCAGGTCCGAAGTTGCGGGGCACCGCATAGGCCACGGTGATGCCGATGTGCGGGTCGCTCTCCACCACGTTGCCGGGTGGGGTGAGGTTGCCGAAGGAGAACAAGCCGTTGCTGGTCTGGTCCGACAGGAAGAAGGACACCGTGTCGCCCGGCACCATTTCAATGTTCAGGTCGATGGGAACGACCGCCGTGTTCGAATCCTGGAAGCCAGAGTTCGCGGAGGTCACCCACACCGTATCGAGCGGCGTCCAGGCAGCGGGATCTTCGGTATGACCCACGTAGCCACCTTGCCGTGTGTGCAGCGCATATGGACGTATGCCAGGGAAGAGGTTCGCGGAGATGTGGTCGAGCGTGACCGGTGTGGTGGCCACCACGCTGAACATGAGCCCTTGGTGGTCGAAGAAACTGCCCAGGATGGTGTGCAGGCTGTCGCAAACGGCTTGTGCGCGCAGGGTGAACGGGGCTGCGCATAGGACCAGCGGGATGAGCAAGCGCGGACGCATGGTGATCGGCTTTTCCGAAAACTAATGGATCCCGAAGAACCGCCACACCCGAGCAGCCAGGTCGTGCCCGGTCATGGTTCGGTCATCGCTGCACCACCACCCGCACCATCCCTTGCCGTCCACCCGCAACAACACGACAGATGTACACACCTGGGGCGAGAGTGGTCACATCCCATGTAAGGGTGCGGGCACCTGCGGACATGGGAAGCACACGTTGCTCCGCCACCACTTGCCCTGTCACGCTCACAAGTTGCGCCGTGACCTCTCCTACCCCGCTGAGTTGAACGACGGTGGTGAACGTAGTGGCACACGGCACAGGGAACGCGCTGACACCGACGGGCCGTTCGCGCGACCCATCCAAGCCCGTGGATATCCCATAGCGGTTCACACCACCACCCAAGGTGCCTGCGTAGAGGTATACACCATCGCTGGTGAGGCGGGCCACCTCCAGGTCGTTCAAGCCCGTGTTGAACGCCGTCCATGTTGCGCCGCTATCGCTGCTCATGTGGACGCCAGCGTTGGCAGTACCCGCGAAAAGCAAGGTATCCATGGCGTGCAAGGCATATACGATGTTGCCGTCCAAACCGCTAGCGGTCCAGGTAGTACCGAAGTCATCCGAGCGGTACACCCCGCCGCCACTGCCCAACCCGGCGAACAGGATATCGCCCACCCTGGTGAAACTGTACACCTCCGTGTTGACGAGGCCACTGTTGCTGCTGGTCCAAGCATCGGTGCTGCGCGTGATGCGGCGCACGCCTCCCGTTTGCCCACCGACGAGCAGGTCGCCGTTCACGGAGATCATGGGCCAGAGGCCATTGGCCCCGATCAGCGTATCGGTATCCTGCCAGGTGGCTCCACCGTCGGTGGAGAAGTCCACACCACCGCTGTACCATTGGCATGCGTACAGGGTATCGTTGTGTTCGATGAAGCCACGCGCGGCCCCCAACAGACCGATGTTCTCCCACGTGGCGCCATCATCGGTGCTGCGGAACGCCGCGCCGAACTGGGTGCCACAGAAGAGGATTCCTTGTGCCGAGGATAACCACCAATTGGACGTTACGGTGATGCCGGTATTCGCATCGGTCCAGGTGTCACCGTGATCGGTGGAACGCTGGATGGGAAGGCCCAGGTTCCCGGCGAAGAGCGCACCGTTGTGCGCTTCGATGCCGTAAGCACTGCCTGCAACACCCACGGATTGCCATTGGGCGATCAGATCCGTAACCGGCAGGAGCAACGAGGAAAGGGCGATGATGCGGAAGCTACGAGCGGTCATGGTCGGGTGTATTGGTCAACCAAAGATCCTCATGCTACGCGATCCAAAGGAGATGGTCAGAGTGAGCGGCACATTGGCCGAGGGAGCGGAAAGTGAGGACATGCCCGGCACGGCCTGATGGCTACGTTTGGCTTCGCGAACACCGGGATGGGGTCCGGATCAGGGAGTCAGGCATGCTTGCGTTACCACCCACCTCCACCACCGCCACCGCCGCCGCCGCCCGACGAGCCGCCGCCACCCGAGCCACCGCTGCTGCTGGGGGGCGTGCTCGATGACTGCACGCTGCTGCTGAGCGAGCTGTTCATGTGCGAAGAGAAGGAGCCGTAGTTCATGATGGAGCCGCTGTACCAGGTGGGATGGTAGCTGTTGTCCACCAGGGACCTGCTGATCATGCTCTGGAAGCGCTCGCCCCAGATCTGCTCCACTTTGAAGGCGATGGCGTACGGCAGGTACTTCTCAAAAACCTCGGGCGTCATCGTGGGCGGGTTGAAGTGCTGCAGCTGCTTCTCCTCAGCAGCGCTCAGGTACATCTTGAACCCTTGCAGGCGCGAACGCAAGGCGAGCTTCTCCTCGCTCGGCCGCTTGATCAGGTAGAGGTAGATGACGAAGAGGAACACGTTCGCCAAGAGGAAAGCGATGATGTACACCAGGTCGTTGTCGCCCCAGTACGCGTTGTGCAATACGAACAGGGAAATGGCGCATACGGTGATCGTGAGGACAGGGATCCACCAGAAACGCACGTTGTTGCCCTTGTTCAGGAACGCGTGCCACTGGTGGCGCAAGCTGCCGCGGAACGCGCTGGCCATGCTCTGCACGCTCGGGTCGTAGGTGCCATCGATGG